>CAYUBX010000082.1:0-9061 GCA_964443165.1 uncultured Acidimicrobiales bacterium | reverse complement strand
CCGCCAGCAGCAGTTCATCTTCGACACCGTCGACCAGGCTTTGGGTGACGCGCTGTCGAGCCCGCGCACGGTTCAGCGCCTCCTCGACATCGTCGCCAACAACGTCACGTTGTCCAACACGATCAGCCTGTTCGACGACGGCCTGGATCTGGCCCGGCTCTACCGTTCCTTCGACGCCGAAACGCAGCTCGAGCGATACACGCTTCTCTTCAGCGACAGCCAGCGGTCCGGTCTGTTCGGTCTCGACCTCGCCCGGACCGACGACAACGGGCGCATCCTCGACGTGTTCAGGGGAATCGGCTGGAACGACGTGGTGGAGTCGCGTGTGGCCGTCACCGTCACGGGTCCGGGGCGGTCGGCCACATCGCAGGCGCTCCGCGACCTCGGTTTCACCACCTCGCTCGAGCTGGGCAGCTCGACGGGAACCGGCAGCGTCATCCGGTATGGCGTCGGGGGTGAGGCCGCGGCCGTCGTGCTCGCGACCCACCTCGTGCCCGCCCCCGTGTACCTGCCCGACCCAGAGTTGGGAGGCAACGAACTCGTTCTCCAGCTGGGCGAGGAGCCGGGGGAGGTCGTCGCCGGCTACCAGCGGGTCTCCGCGCCTCCCCCGGTCACCGTTGCGCCCGTCGACACCTCAACGTCCGCTCCTGCCCCCGATGCAACCGAGCCGACCCCAGAGGTCGAGGTCGCCGGCGTCTGCGGGTGAGGGCGGCCCGACGGCGTCTGGTCCCCTCCGTAGACTCGGGTATCGCCCATCAGCGCTGCCCTTGAACGCGAAACAGCCCGGGCGACAGAAGACGGAGTGCTGTCCGTCGGAAGCGCGGAGCCCAGGAGGCTGATGCTGTGAGCAAGATGGCGGTGATCGGAACCGGCTACGTCGGTCTCACCACGGGCGCCTGTTTCGCACACCTCGGCCACGATGTCGTCTGCGCCGACATCGACGCCGCCAAGGTGGACATGCTCAACGCCGGGCAGATCCCCATCCTCGAACCCGGCCTCGACGAGATCGTCTCCGACGCAGTGAAGGCGGGGAAGCTGCGCTTCGTACTCGGTGCCGCAGTTGCGGCAGCGGGCTGCGAGTTCGCTTACCTCTGCGTTCCCACCCCCCAGGGTGACGACGGTCGGGCCGACTTGACCTACGTGGAGCAGGCCGCCCGCGAAATCGCTCCTCACCTGCCGAGCGAAGCGATCGTGGTCAACAAGTCGACCGTTCCCGTGGGCTCCACCCACGTCGTCGAACGGGCGATGCAACGCCCGGACGTCTCGGTGGTCTCCAACCCTGAGTTCCTGCGTGAGGGGTCGGCGGTTCACGACTTCATGCATCCTGATCGCATCGTGATCGGAACCGAGGACCGTTCGGCCGCCATGCGGGTCAGCTCCCTCTTCCTCGGGGTCAGCGCACCCCTGATCGTCACCGACCCCGCGTCCGCCGAGACCATCAAGTACGCCGCCAACTCGTTTCTCGCGACCAAGATCTCGTTCGTCAACGCAATCGCGGCCGTCTGCGAGGCGGTCGGGGCTGATGTGAACGACGTGGTTCTCGGCATGGGTTCTGATCCCCGGATCGGCGACCGGTTCCTGCAGCCGGGCCCCGGCTGGGGCGGAAGCTGCTTTCCCAAGGACACACGGGCGCTGGTGCGGATCGCCGAGGACGCCGGCTACCAGTTCAACCTCCTGCGCGGCGTCATCGACGTCAACGAGGAGCAGTTCGAACGCATCGCCGACAAGGTTCAAGCACAGGTCGGTGGCGAACTGTCCGGCGTGACCGTTGCGGTGCTGGGCCTCACGTTCAAGGCGAACACCGATGATCTCCGTGATTCTCCGGCCCTGGAGGTCGCGGCTCGGCTCAAGAGTCGCGGCGCGATCCTGCGAGCCTTCGATCCCGCGGTCCACTCGCCCGTCGACAACATCGCGGTCTACGACAGCGCCTACACAGCTGCCGAAGGCGCGTCGACGGTCGTTCTGCTGACGGAGTGGGACGAGTTCCGCTGGCTCGACTGGGAGAAGATGGCCCAGCAGATGACGCTCCCGCGTCTCGTCGACGCCCGCAACCTCCTGGACCCCGCTGCGATGCGGCGGCGGGGCTTCGAGTACGAGGGCCTCGGACGGTCCTGAGGGACGGTTGACGTGACGAGAGTCGTGGTCACGGGTGGGGCGGGATTTCTCGGCTCGCACCTCTGCGATCGGCTGCTCGCCGTCGGCCATTCGGTGGTCGCGATCGACAACCTCGTGACCGGCACCGTCGAGAACATCGAGCACCTCTACGACCATGAGCAGTTCACGTTCGTCCGCCACGACGTGACCAACCACATCTGGGTGCCCGGCGAGGTCGACGCCATCCTCCACATGGCATCTCCCGCCTCGCCGATCGACTACCTGGAGCTGCCGATCCAGACCCTCAAGGTGGGCAGTCTCGGCACGCACAACGCCCTCGGTCTCGCTCGCGAGAAGGGTGCTCGGTTCCTGCTGGCGTCGACGAGCGAGGTGTACGGCGACCCCGAGGTGCACCCCCAGACCGAGGAGTACTGGGGCCACGTCAACCCGGTCGGACCACGCGGCGTGTACGACGAGGCCAAGCGCTTCGCCGAGGCGATCACCATGGCGTACCACCGGGAACATCAGATCGAGGTGCGGATCGTCCGCATCTTCAACACCTACGGGCCCCGGATGCGTCCCAACGACGGACGTGTGGTGTCGACGTTCTTGCAGCAGGCGCTGTCCGGCGAGCCGCTGACGGTCTTCGGAACCGGCCAGCAGACGAGGAGCTTCTGCTACGTCGACGACCTCATCGACGGGATCTTGGCCCTGCTCTGGAGCGACGTGACCGGTCCGGTCAACATCGGCAACCCTGGCGAACGAACCATGCTCGAGCTCGCTCGCGAGATCGCAGCGGTCACCGGCGTGGAGGTTCAGCTCGAACATCGCGATCTCCCCACGGACGACCCGGGTCGCCGCCGCCCCGACATCACCCGCGCCACCGAGCTGCTCGGGTGGGCACCCCAGGTGGACCTCGCCGACGGTCTCGCCCGCACAGCCGAGTGGATGCGCGGAAAGCTCGAGTCCTCGGATTCCGCCGGCGACACCTGACGACTCCCCCTCGAAGAGCGGTGGCGCCCCGGTGGTGAGCGCGCGATGTGACAAGCTCCCCTCGTGGCGTTGAGCGTGCTCATGACCATGGAAGCGGCGTGGCACACGGTCCCTGGCGGAACGGCACGCGTCGCGATCGATCTGGCGACAGCGCTCGACCGGGTTCCCGGGGTGTCGGTGACCGGTGTCGCGGCCCGGCATCGCAGCGAGCCGGGGTCGAATTGGACCCCGACGGTCGACGTCAACCACCACGGCCTGCCGCGCGTCCTTCTTTACGAATCGTGGTCGCGATGGTCGCGTCCTCGCCTCAAGGGGTCGGATGGTGCCGACGTGGTGCACTCCACGACGGTGGTGGCACCGCCCGTTCATTCCGGTCCGCTCGTCGTGAGCGTTCACGACCTGGCCTTTCGGCGCTATCCCGACCGATTTCCGGCGAGAGCCCGGCGCCTCTACGAGCGTTCGTGGCGTCGGGTGTTGGAGCGGGCCGATGCCGTTGTGTGCCCGTCCGTCGCGACGTCCGCCGACCTCCGGGCCGGAGGCCTCGACGTCGACCGACTTCACCATGTGCCGTTGGGCCACGACCCCCTCGACCTCACCGAAGACGCGAGGTCCGAGGTGCGTCGGCGGTTCGGAATCGACGGTCCGTTCGTCCTGGCCACCGGCACGCTCGAACCACGCAAGAACATTCCGGCGCTCGTCGAGGCGTTCGGACGCATTGCCACCGACACGGACGCTCGCCTCGTGCTGGCTGGACCACAGGGGTGGGGCGCGACGCTCGACGACCTTCTCGCGCCCCTCGCACCCGCCGCCCGGGAACGGGTGATCGTGACGGGCGAGGTCGCCACCACCGACCTGGCGGCGCTCTACGCCGAGGCGACGGTCTTCTGTTACCCGAGTCTGCTGGAGGGCTTCGGGCTCCCGGTGCTCGAAGCCATGTCGTACGGAGCGCCCGTGGTGACGAGCAGCGGCACGGCGACCGAAGAGGTGGCCGGCGATGCCGCCCTGATGGTGGATCCATCGCAGGCCGCGGAGCTGGCATCGGCCCTCGGGGACCTTCTCGCCTCCGCGGATCGACGCGACGAACTGATCGCCGCGGGGCTCGCGCGCAGCAAGGACTTCGGGTGGGCGCGGGTCGCCGACGCCACCCTCGAGGTCTACGCGGCGGTCACGTGACGTCGCCCCCGCTCGTCGAGGTCAACCTCTTGTGGCTGCGACCCGGGCTCGTCGGCGGCACGGAGACCTACGCAACCGAACTGTTGGCGGCGCTCGCTGACGATGAGAACGCCGCTCACCGGCTCCGGCTCGTCGTGACCACGGAGTTCCTGGCGGCGTATCCGCTGTTGGGGGAGCGATTCGAGTACCGGGTCGGGGACGGTCGCGGCGGTCGGGTGGGTCGCGTGCTCCGCGAACGACGCTCGTTTGGACTGGCCGAGGTGGCGGCCGAGCATCACCTGGGCGGCACCGTCGCCGCTGCCGGAGCGGCCCGCCGCTGCGTGACCATCTACGACCTCCAGGCCCTCGATCTCCCGGGCTACTTCCACCCTGCGAAGCGTCGGTTCCTGCGGCATGCCCTGCCGCGGGCCGTCGAGCGAAGTGAACTCGTGTGCGTCATGAGTCGGTGGGTGGCTGACCGCCTGATCGACGTGCTCGGTGTCGAACCCTCGCGGTGCCGGGTCGTTCCTCCTGCGTTCCCGGACTCTGGGGACTCCGACGTCGGTCTCGCTGCGAGCCGCGAACGGCCGTTCCTGCTCTACCCAGCGGTCACCTGGCCGCACAAGCGCCATCACCTCGTGATCCGGGTCATCGAACGGCTCGCCGATCACGACCTCGACCTCGTGCTCACCGGCGGACCAGGACCGGCGCACGCTGAGGTGATGGCGGCAATCGAGGCGAGCCGGGCGCGTGATCGCATCAGCCATCTCGGGCGGGTGAACGCCGCCGAGCTCGACCGGCTCTACCGGTCAGCGCAGGCTCTGGTCATGCCGTCGGAGTACGAAGGATTCGGGCAGCCGGTGATCGAGGCCATGCTGCGGGGTTGTCCCGTCGTCTCGAGCGGCCATGGTGCGCTGGGTGAGGTCGTCGGCCAGGGTGGTCTCGTCGTCGGAGACGACATCGATGACTGGGTTGCCGCGATCGGCCGGGTCCGCGGGCCTGACCGGTCGACTCTCGTCGAACGGGGGCGGACCCGAGCGGCCGATTTCACACCTGTCGCCGCCGCTCGAGCGCAGGCTGCGGTGTACGCCGAGCTCACCGGCCCGTCCCCGTCAGGCGGCGCCGACTGACCCGTCGCGGGGCGTACTGTGGCGCGCCGCCGATGAACATCACGGTCCTCTGCCCCCACTTCGCACCAGACACCGCTCCCACCGGAGACGTGATGACCCGTCTCGTGCACGAATTGGTCGAGCGGGGCCACCGCCTGCATGTCGTGACCTCGCTGCCGTGGTACCGCAACCACGCCGTCGAAGACGACTGGCGGGGCCGTCCCGTCCGGCGTGAGGAGACCGACTGGGGCCACATCACTCGTCTGCACCCGGTCGCCTCGACCGACAAGTCGAACCTCGCCCGCCGTGCAGCCTCGTTCGGAGTCTTCACGGCGACGTCGACCGTCGCCGCGGCGTGCACCCGGCGAGCCGATGTGGTTCTCGCGATGAGCCCGCCGCTGACCCTGGCCCCCGCCGCGTGGCTCGTGGCCAAGCGGATGTCCGCTCCGACGGTGCTCAACATCCAGGACGTGTACCCCGATGCAGCCGTCGCGACCGGGGCGATCAGCGGACGCCGCATCATCGAGGCCTTCTCGCGGCTCGAGCGGTTCAGCTACGCGAGGGCCGACGCGGTGACGGTGTTGTCCGATGACCTCCGGGACAACCTCGAGTCGCGCATCGAGGACCCGTCGAAGCTGCGGGTGATCCCCAACTTCGTCGACATCGATCGCATCGCTCCGGGCGAACGCAGGAACAGCTACCGCGATGAGTTTGGGATCGGAGACGAACTCGTCGTGATGTACGCCGGCAACGTCGGCTACTCGCAGCCGCTGGAGCTCGTGGTCGCCGCAGCCCGGCAGCTCGCCGACCGGACCGACATCCGATTCGTGATCAACGGCGAGGGATCGCGCCGCGCCGAGCTCGACGCCGATGCCTCCGAGCTGCCGAACGTCACCCTCGTCGACTACCAACCACCCGAGCGCCTCCCCGAACTCCTCGCAGCCGGTGACGTGCATCTGGTGTTGTTGAAGAAGGGGCTCGCGTCGGTGAGCGTGCCCTCCAAGCTGTACTCCATCCTGTCCGCCGGGCGGCCGGTCATCGCCAGCGTGGATGCCGGAACCGAGGTGGACCGCGTCGTCACCCGAACCGGCGCAGGGGCGGCGGTTCCCGCCGGCGACCTCGACTCGTTCGTCAGAGCGGTTCTTCAGTTCGCCGACGATCCCCGAGCGCGGCATGCAGCGGGGGCCGCAGGGCGACGGTTCGCGGAAGGTTGGCTTTCCGCGGCGGAGGTGGCGGAGGCCTACGAGGACCTGTTCGAGGAGCTGCGCCGGCAACGCGCTCGGTGAGAACGTCGTCGCCCTGTGGCGGTTTGGGAGTCGACGCACGGTAACTTGGCAGCCTGTATGGCCAGATCTGCAGCAGCCAAGAAAGTCGCCAAAGCGGCGAGCACGGGAGCGGGAGGCAAGGGCGCCCAGACCGACCGCAACCTGCTGTTCCCGGCCGCGATGGCCCTCGTCGTCGTGTTGGGCGTGGTGCTCATCTTCGTCGCGCGGGACCGCCGGACCGAGAACGCCCCGCAGGGACCGCCCACGGTCAACCAGGACCACTGGCACAGCGCCTACACGGTCTACGTGTGCGACGAGACCAGCCCGCGGGCCTATCCGGACGACTCCGCAGACGACGTCACGGGCATCCACTCCCATGGCGACGGTCTCATCCACATCCACCCGTTCGTGAGCACCGTCAGCGCCCAGTTCGCGACCGTCGGTGCGTTCTTCGACGAGATCGAAGCCGAATTCGACGACTCCACCCTGCAACTCCCCAACGGAACTGTGCTTCAAGAGGGCGAGTTCACGTGTGGCTCGGGCGACGACGCCGTCGATGCCGAACTGCGGGTGCTCAAGTGGAACACCCTCGGGGCAGAGACACCCATCGTCTTCCGCGAGAACGTGAAGGACATCCGTCTCAACGAGAACGGTCAGCTGTTCGTGTTCGCGATGGTGGACCCGTCTCTCGACGACGACGACATCCCGCGTCCCGACGACGCGTTCCTCCGGGACTACATCGGACAGCCGGCCTCGCAGCTCCCGCTGGGTGAGCCCACCGACGCGGTTCCGGGCCCGGCGCTTCCGTCGGATTCCACGCCTGAGGTTCCAGCAGACGAGGCCCCCGCCGACGAGGCGCCCGATACGACCGAGGCCGGCGGGGAGTAGCCCGTGAAGGCACTGGTCCTGGTTGGCGGGTTCGGAACCCGCCTCCGGCCTCTCACCTTCACCACACCCAAGCAGCTCCTCCCGATCGCCGGTCGACCGATGATCGAGTGGGTGGTGGGCCGGCTCGCGGGTCATGGTGTCGACGAGGTCGTGCTGAGCCTCGGGTACAAGCCCGACGCCTTTCTCGAGGCGTATCCCGGCGGGGAGATCGCAGGCTTGCCGTTCCGCGTCGCCGTCGAGCCAGAGCCCCGCGGTACCGCGGGCGCGGTTCGTTTCTCTGCGGACGAGGTCGGGCTCGACGAGACCTTCCTCGTGCTCAATGGCGACGTCCTCACCGATCTCGATCTCGCCACGTTGATCGCCTTCCACGGCGAAGCGGGCGCCGAGGCGACCATCGCCCTGCAGCCGGTGGACGATCCGTCGCGCTTCGGGGTCGTGCCCACGGACGACAGTGGTCGCGTCGAGGCCTTCGTCGAGAAACCTCCGCCTGGTACCGCGCCCACCAACAACATCAACGCGGGGACGTACGTGATCGAGCCGTCGGTCGTGGGGCGTATCGCTCCGGGGGTCGAGGTGTCGATCGAGCGAGAGACGTTCCCCGCGCTGGTCGAGGACGGGAGCCTCTACGCGCTCGCTGCGGACACGTACTGGCTCGACACCGGGACGCCCGAGCAGTTCCTCGAGGCCAACCTCGACATCGTCACCGGCCGACGGAGGGTCGATGTCGCCTCGACAACGCTCAGCGAGCCGGACGCGGGCGCCACGGTTGTCGACTCAGTGATCGGCCGAGGCTGTCGCATTGCCGCCGGTGCCCGGGTCGAGCGCTCCGTTCTCTTCGATGGCTGCACACTGGGGGAAGGGGCGGTGGTCGTCGACTCCGTCCTCGGACACGGCGCGACCGTCGCCGCTGGGGCCGAGCTCTGCAACGGATCCGTGATCGGTGACGGCGAGGACATCGCCGAGGGTGTGTGCCTCGACGGCGTCAAGCAACCACCGCCCGCGTGACATGCGGGTCTGGGTCACCGGTGGCGCTGGCTTCGTCGGTTCGCATCTCGTCGATCGCCTCCTCGCAGATGGACACCGCGTCGATGCCTTGGACGACCTGAGCGGCGGGCGTCTCTCCAACCTCGCCGGAGCGCGGGGCCGCCAGGGGTTCAGTTTCCATCAGCTCGACATCCTTGCCGAGGAGTTGGTGACGCTCGCCGAACGTCACGAGCCGGATGTGATCGTTCACCTCGCCGGTCGCGTCGTTCGCCCTGGAGGACTCCCAGATCCCGTCGCGGAGGGCAGGCAGACGGTGGTGGGGGCGCTGCGGGTTCTCGAGGCAGCCCGCGCCGTTGGGAGCTGCGTCGTCGGTGTCGTTCATGCCACCCCGGACACGGATCAGGCCCCCTCGACGCCGGCGGAGGTGAGTGCCTGGACCGTGGTCGACCATCTCCGGCTGCAGCGCGAGGCCTATGGGATCGACACCGTCTGCGTGGCGCTCACCAACGTCTATGGGCCGCGTCAGCAGGTGTCTGGCGGGGGACCGTTGGTCGCGTCGATGGTGGACAACGCAGT
>CAYUBX010000081.1:0-9106 GCA_964443165.1 uncultured Acidimicrobiales bacterium | reverse complement strand
CATCCGGTTCTTTGGGTCCCATCTCGTCGCGGTGGTGATTGATGTGGCTTCGCCTGTACAGCTCGAAGGGCACGAACGTCGGATACGACAGGAGCCATCGACCGACGAGTTCGTTGGCCCGAGGGTTCCGGAAGAGCGTGCGGTGGACCGCTTCGTGCCCCAGCGAGGCGCAGTGGGCGTAGAAGGGACCCATGAGGAAGAAGGCGGCCACCCATGCAACCGGGTGTCCGATCCAGATCGCTCCCCCGATGAACAGCACCGGTTCGAGCACCACGAACGCGACCGCCAGGGCGCTCTTCAGGTTGGGGATCCGCCGCAGCTCGGTTCGGATCGGCCGGATCGCGACCCCGTTGGCCAGCAGGCGGTCGGTGGGCAGGTTGTTCGGCAACGAGTCGGGGGACGGAACCATCCCGCCGAGTGCGTACTGTCGACCGGCCGTCTTTCTCGCCACGGGCTCAGTGTACGAACCCCGGTAGCGTCGAGCCCAGTGTCAGAGTCATCGGTTCCCGCGACGGATCGGGCGCGCCATCCCGCGGTGTCGATTTTGTTCATCAGCATGACCATGGCGCTGGTCGCGCTCGGCGTCGACCTCCTGCTGCCGGCCTTCGACGAGATCCGGGCGGCGTTCGATCTGTCGGAGGACTCGACCGGCCCCGCCCTCCTCATCACCGCCTACTTCATCGGCCTCGCGGTCGCTCAGCTCGTGTGGGGCCCCATCGCTGACCGGTTCGGGCGCCGCCCCGTGCTTCGGTGGGCCCTGGCCGTGTATTGCCTGGGTGCGCTCGGCGCAGCGCTCGCGCCGGCGTTCGGTCTCCTCCTCGCGTCACGGTTGCTCTGGGGCATCGGCGCAGCCGGAGCGCGCGTGGTCGCGATCGCGATGATCCGCGACCAGTACGAGGGTGATCACATGGCGGCGTTCATGTCGCGGGTGATGGCGATCTTTCTGATCGTTCCCGTCTTCGCTCCTCTTCTGGGCGAGGTGGTGCTCCAGGTCGCGCACTGGCGATGGCTCTTCTGGCTGACCGTCGTGCTCGCAGTGCTTCTCGGCCTCTGGGGGCTCCGCGTCGACGAGACGCTGGACCCTTCGAACACCCTCGACCTCGAGTGGCGGGCCATCGGGCGGGCGTTCGCACGAGTCGTCACCACTCGCGTCGCGCTCGCCTACATGCTGGTGATGGTCTTCATGCAAGGCGTGTTCGTGAGCTACCTGGCCAGCTCCGAGCTCGTCATCGACACCGTGTTCGACCGCGAGGAACAGTTCGCCGTGATCTTCGCCGTCGTGGCATGCGCTCTCGGAGTCGCGAGCTTCGGAGCGGCGAAGGCGGTTGCCGTCCTCGGCGGCGAACGTCTGCTCGCGTGGGGTCTGCGGGCATCCGTCGTGTTGTCGACGCTCTTGTTGGTGGTGGCGATCGCGGCGGAGGGTCAACCGCGGTTCTGGCTGTTCTTCCCTCTCCTCACTCTCCAGCTCATGATCCACGTCGCGCTCATGCCGACGCTCAACAGCCTCGCCCTGGTCCCGCTCGGCGACATCGCCGGCACGGCGACGTCAGTCACCGGGGCGGTTCGCACCGCCGGTGGAGGCATCTTCGGCGCGCTGATCGACCGGACGGTGT
Organism: uncultured Acidimicrobiales bacterium; assembly: GCA_964443165.1. Taxonomy (GTDB): domain Bacteria; phylum Actinomycetota; class Acidimicrobiia; order Acidimicrobiales; family Poriferisodalaceae; genus JAYPWI01. The sequence goes on along the minus strand of CAYUBX010000081.1, from coordinate 7,493 downwards.
CTGGCAGCATCACGCCCTGGGCGGTGGCGTACCTCCTCGGCACGCTCCTCTCGATCGCCACGGTCCGAGCGTTGATCCCGACCGGCGTCGACGACCACGACGCGGAATGACACGATGGCCGCATGGCCGAACTCGAGTTCCTCGTCGAGCCCTTCGTCGAGGGCCGTCCTGGTCCGCACGTGGCGGCAGCGATCGACGCCGTCCGAGCCCGTGACCTCGCGCCCACGATGGGGGCCTTCAGCACCCACGTCGGCGGGAGCATCGACGCCCTGGCCGCAGCTGTGGCGGAGCTGATCACAGCCGCGATGCACAACGGTGCAACCCGGCTCCAGCTCCAGGTCTCCGCCGGACCGCGCTCGGACGCACGAGAGCACCTCGCCGGAGCGCTCGCCCGACTGGTCGATAGTGTCGAGACCGAACTGGGCGCCCCGCTCGGTGAACTCGACCGCAGCGGCAAGCAGGCCGCGATCCGTCTCCTCGACGATCGCGGCGCCTTTCTCCTTCGGCGAGCGGTGGAGGACGTGGCCGACATCATGGGTGTCAGCCGCATCACGATCTACAACTACCTCAACGCCATCGAGGCCTGACCCGGCGGGAGGCCACGGACTCGCCGCCGAAGACGAGGCGGGCATGACGGTTGAGAACTTGAACAGACGCGGATCGCATTTCCTCCAACCGCGCGCCCCGCTTCCGGTGGAAAGCACAGAGTGGTGGCCCCGTCCGTTGTGGGGCCCGGTTCGCTCAGCGAGCGCGCCCGCGTGTGTCGGGGACGACCGCCGGCGCCTCCACGCACTCGAGACGAATCGCGACCAAGTCGCCCCGCTGCTCTGTTGTCGCGACCCATCGACCTCGCACCATCCGTTCGACCTGTCGGACGAGCCACCCGCATGCCGGTTCGCCGCCGGCAGGCGCGACGAGCCCGACGATCGACCCATCTCCTCGCGCAGCGAGCCGTACCGCCTCGCTCCACAGATCGACGCTGCCGATGACGGCCAACTCGTCCGGCCACTGCAGGTCTGGATCGTCGGCTCCGCGTCGCGTGTTGCAGCTCCGGTGCGCGAGGCGCAGGTTCTCCAGCACCGTCGGCCCGCGGCGTCGCCTCGGGCGAACATGGTCGACAGTGCCTGACCACGGGCCCGATTCGGCCTCGCGTGCAACCGCGTCGCCGCACAACCAGCACAGCCAGCCGTCCGATTCGGCGACCGCTCGAAAGGTGGCTCGGCTCACCACGAAACCCATCATGTGCGCGGAACCGCCCCGGCGCTACGGTCAGCCCCAGTGTCTTCCCCTCAGACCATCCTGATCCGCATCACTGGCGCGGACGGACCCGGAATCACCAGCGACCTCCTGGCCCTCCTCGCTCAGCTCGATGCCGACATCCAGGACATGGAGCAGGTGGTGGTCCGCCGGCAGCTGACGCTCGGTCTGGCCGTCGTCGTCCCCGCAGGCCGCGACATGGTCAAAGAGGTTCTGCTGTTCGGATGGGAGCGCGGGCTCGACATCGACTTCGAGATCGTCGACTCGACGCCCACCCGTCACAGCGAGCGGCAGGTCGTCACTGCGTTGGCACCCGAGCTCACCCCACAGGATCTCGCCTCCACCACCGCGGCCATCGCTGCGAGCGGCGGCAACATCGATCGCATCACCCGGATGAGCCGCTACCCCGTGTGGAGCTACGAGTTCCTGGTGGAGAAGGGCGACACGGAGAAGCTGCAGGCATCACTGATGCAAGTGGCTGCCGATCGCAGGATCGACATCGCCGTCCAACCTCACGGCCTCCACCGCCGGTCCACCCGCCTCGTGGTTCTCGACGTCGACTCGACGCTGCTCCGCAACGAGGTGATCGACCTGCTCGCCGACGTCGCGGGCCACGGAGAGCGAGTCGCGGATCTCACCGAGCAGGCGATGCGGGGCGAGATCGACTTCGCCGAGTCACTCCGGGAACGGGTGTCGCTGCTGAGTGGCCAACCCGAGGCCGCGATCCGCGAGGCGATCGAGCGCATGGTGCTCACGCCGGGCGCGAGGACCTTCATCCGCACGTTGCGGCGTCTCGGGTACCGGATCGCCATCATCAGCGGTGGGTTCACCTACTTCACCGACCACCTCGCCGACCTGCTCGACCTCGATCACGCACACGCCAACCGTCTCGAAGTCGAGGATGGCGTCCTCACAGGCCGGATCGAGGGTGAGATCGTCGACGCTGACGCCAAGGCGACCATTCTGCGGCGCATCGCCGCAGCGGAGGGCGTCCCGCTCGAACAGGTCGTGGCCGTCGGTGACGGAGCCAACGATCTCCCGATGCTGCAAGCCGCCGGTCTCGGGATCGCCTTCAACGCGAAGCCTGCGGTCCGAGACGCCGCAGACACCACCGTCAACGTTCCCTACCTCGACGCCATCCTTTTCATGCTCGGCGTGACTCGCGAAGAGGTCGAGGCGGCCGACGCGCAGAGCGGGGGCGTCCGAGAGCTTCAGTAGGGTGGCCGGATGCTCGTACTCCGCGAAGACGCCGATGGCGTCGCGACCCTGACCCTCAACCGACCCGACGCTCTCAACGCCCTGTCGCCGTCGCTCTTCGGCGAGCTCCGCAGCCACCTCGAGAACATCGCGACGTCTCCCGGGGACGTCGGCGTCGTGGTTCTGACCGGGGCGGGGACATCGTTCAGCGCCGGCAATGACCTCAAGGCCATCCAGGCCGGCGAGCGGGCGCCATCTCCGCACTTTCAGGCCGAAACACTCGACCTGATGGAGTCCATGCCGCAGGTCGTGATCGCAGCGGTGCGCGGCCACTGCTACACGGGCGCGCTCGAACTCGCGATCGCGGCGGATCTCCTCATCTGCGGCGACGACGTCCGCTTCTGCGACACCCACGGCAAGTTCGCGATGGTGCCCACGTGGGGAATGCTCACCCGCCTCCCCGAACGCGTCGGCCCGCTCGCCGCCAGGGACATGATGTACAGCGGCCGGGTCGTCGGCGCAGACGAAGCCGTCCGCATCGGGCTGGCCAACCGGTCCGTCCCCGCGGACGATCTCCCCAGCGAAGCGGCCGAGTGGGCCGCGCAGATCGTCACCAACAGCTGGCACACCCTCGCCCACGAGAAGTCGATGATGCGCGAGCTCGGCGAGCGCACCCGCGACAACGGGCTGCGGTGGACTCGGGAGGAGTCACCGGGCACGGGTCCCGACATGATGGAACGCATCCAGGCGGGCTTCGGGCGCTAGCTTCGCCATCGCCACTCGACAACACCTCGCGAGGAAGCTCGTCAGGTAGGACGGAGGACCAACGTGTCGGACGCCACGATCTACCACAACCCTCATTGAGGCTCCTCGAAGAATGCCTTGGCGGTCGCCGAGGCCGAGGGAGTGGACGTCGAGGTCATCCAGTACATGAAGACCCCACCCGACCGTGAAACGCTCGAGCGCATCGTGTCGATTCTCGAGGATCCGGTCGAGGATCTGGTTCGCAAAGACAGCAACTTCAAGAAGCTCGAGCTCGACCCCGACGACTACGTGGACAACCCCGCGGCCGTCGTCGATCTCCTGAGCGAGCGCAAGGCTCTGATGCAGCGCCCGCTGATCGTGCGGGGCGACAAGGCGATCATCGGGCGCCCCAAGGATCGCGTCGGTTCCTTCCTGACGTCCTAACGCGTCCCGACGCGCAGAATCCGGTGCTGGACGGCTGACCAGCACCGCACTCGACGGGCGCCCGACTACGCTCGCAGTCAGCTGCTAACGCCCAGTGGGAGAGGCGGCCGGAACTCGTTCCGGCCGGCACCGAAGGAGCAACCGCCCCCGGAAACTCTCAGGTACCCGGACCGCTGGGACGAGGCGACGCTGGAGAGTGGCGGCGTGCCGTCCACCGAAGGGGAAAACCGCCTCACGGCGGCCAATCTCTCAGGTTCCACGACAGCGGGGGGCGTCACACGACGCCGCGCGCCGGGAGGAACCGATGAGCGAACTGGCCCAAACAGCCCTCCACGACTTCCACGTGGAGCTCGGCGGCCGCCTGGTGCCCTTCGCTGGCTACGAAATGCCCGTCCAGTACGAGGGCGTCGTGGCCGAACACGAGGCGACACGGCGCCAGGCCGGTCTGTTCGATGTCGCGCACATGGGCATCGTCGACCTGTGGCCCGCGGGCCGATCCGATCCCGCCGTCGAACTCGAGCGGCTCGTGCCCGCCTCGATCACCGGGGTGGCAGAGGGTCGCCTGCGCTACACGATGCTCACCAACCGCGCCGGCGGCGTGATCGACGACCTCATCGTCACGAACGCAGGTTCGCACCTCCGGCTGGTGGTCAACGCATCGCGGGTCGCCGTCGATCTCGCGCACCTCGGGGCGGAGATCGGCGGGTCGGTTCGCATCGAGCCGCGAAACGATCTCGGCCTGCTGGCGCTCCAGGGTCCGGAGGCCGCCGCGGTCGTTGCGGGACACGACCCACGGGTCAACGGCCTGGTCTTCATGCAGTCGGGCAACGTCGAGATCGCCGGTGTCGCCTGCGGCGTCTCGCGCAGCGGCTACACCGGCGAGGACGGAGTCGAGCTGGCGGTACCGACCGATCACCTCGAGGACGTCGCGCGCGAACTTCTGCGAGATGAGCGCGTCACGCCTGCGGGACTCGGAGCCCGCGACACCCTCCGCCTCGAGGCGGGTCTGTGCCTGTACGGGAACGATCTCGACGAGACGACCACCCCCATCGAGGCCGACCTCACGTGGTCCATCCAGAAACGCAGGCGCACGGAGGGCGGCTTCCTCGGCGACGACGTCATCCTGCGCCAGATCGCCGAAGGGACCGATCGCCGCCGCGTCGGCGTCGCAGCGGAGGGACGTCGCCCGATTCGCGACGGCGCTGCGCTGCGGCTCGCTCACGACGGGACACCCGTCGGCCGCATTTCGAGCGGGGGCCATGGCCCCACGGTCGGCGGGCCCGTCGCGATGGGCTACGTCGCGACCCCCCACGCGGAGGGCGGCACCGCGTTGATCGCCGACGTGCGCGGAAAAGACGTCCCCTGCGTCGTGGCCGACCTGCCGTTCGTCCCCCATCGCTACCACCGAGGTTGATCACAGAACCATGTCCAACGAACAGCCCACCCATCCCTCGACTGCGGTCTCGCCCGCGCTCGACTTCGCGAGCCGCCACATCGGCCCCCGCGACGGCGATCTCGCCCAGATGCTGTCAGCGGTGGGGTTCGGGTCGCTCGACGACCTGATCGACGCTGCGGTCCCTTCGTCGATCCGTACGACCCAACCGCTCGACCTGCCGGCGGGGCTCTCCGAACTCGACGCGCTCGCCCGGGTACGCGAGTTGGCCGACCGCAATCAGCCCCTCACCTCACTCATCGGGATGGGGTACCACGACAGCTCCACGCCGGGCGTCGTCGTGCGGAGGATCCTCGAAAGCCCCGCGTGGTACACGGCCTACACGCCGTACCAGCCCGAGATCAGCCAGGGACGCCTCGAAGCACTCCTCAACTACCAGACGATGGTCTGCGACCTCACGGGCATGGAGATCTCCAACAGTTCGCTGCTCGACGAAGGAACAGCGGCAGCCGAGGCGATGACGATGGCCCGCCGGCTGCAGAAGGGCGCTGCCCAGACGTTCTTCGTCGACGCCGACTGCCATCCGCAGACGATCGATGTCGTCACCACCCGGGCCGAACCACTCGGGATCAAGGTGCTGGTGGGCGACCCCTGGTCGGACCTCGACCCCACCGATGTCTTCGGCGTCCTCACCCAGTACCCGGGGTCGAGCGGGGAGATCCGCGACCTCGGGTTGCTGATCGAGCGGGTCCACGAGGCAGGAGGCCTGGTCACGGTGGCGGCCGACCTCCTCGCGCTCTGTCTCTTGACACCGCCGGGTGAACTCGGCGCCGACATCGTCGTCGGGAGCTCCCAGCGCTTCGGGGTACCGCTCGGCTTCGGCGGGCCGCACGCCGGGTACATCGGAGCGCGCGAGTCCCACAAGCGATCGCTCCCAGGACGGCTCGTGGGCATGTCGATCGATGCCGCCGGCCGACCGGCATCCCGGCTGGCGCTGCAGACGCGCGAACAGCACATCCGCAGGGAGAAGGCCACGAGCAACATCTGTACCGCGCAGGTGCTGCTGGCGGTCATGGCATCGATGTACGCGGTGTGGCATGGCCCCGAGGGCCTCCACGAGATCGCATCCCGGGTCCATCGCCTCACGAGTGCCTTGGCCGCGGGGCTCCGCGCGTCCGGGATCGACATCTGCAACCGACACCACTTCGACACCCTCACCGTCGAGGTGCCCGGCCGGGCCGACGCCATCCTCGCCGCGGCACTCGCCGAAGGGATCAACCTGCGCCGGGTCGACGCAGACACCGTCGGCATCTCGCTGGATGAGACCACCGACGAGGACGTGGTGGACGCGGTCCTCCGGTCCTTCGGCACCGGGGAACGCGCCGCAGCCCACGCCGACGCTGGATCGGGGCTGCCAGAGTCACTGCGGCGCAGCAGCCCGTATCTCACACACCCGGTGTTCAACAGCTATCGGAGCGAGACCGAGATGCTCCGGAACGTCCGCCGATTGGCCGACAAGGACGTCGCGCTCGACCGGGCGATGATCCCGCTCGGAAGCTGCACGATGAAGCTCAACGCGACGAGCGAGATGGAGCCGATCACGTGGCCGGAGTTCGGCGACATGCATCCCTTCGCACCGCTCGACCAAGCCGAGGGGTACCTCCAACTCATCGATGAGCTCGAGCGATGGCTGCTCGCGTGCACGGGGTACGACGCGATCTCCCTGCAGCCCAACGCCGGATCCCAGGGCGAGTTCGCCGGACTGCTCGCGATCCGGAGATACCACGAGAGCCGCGGGGACAACGGACGTGACGTCTGCTTGATCCCCGCTTCGGCCCACGGAACCAACGCCGCGTCCGCGGTCATGGCGGGCCTTCGAGTCGTGGTGGTCGAGTGCAATGACAACGGCGATGTCGACCTCGACGACCTCCGCGAGAAGCTGGAGACCCACGGCGGGCAGCTCGCCGGCGTGATGGTCACGTACCCGAGCACGCACGGTGTCTTCGAGGCCGGAATCACCGAGCTCTGCGAACTCGTCCACGACGCGGGCGGTCAGGTCTACGTCGACGGGGCGAACCTCAACGCGCTCGTCGGCGTCGCAGCGCCTGGCACCTTCGGCGCCGATGTGAGCCATCTCAACCTGCACAAGACGTTCTGCATCCCCCATGGTGGCGGAGGCCCAGGTGTCGGACCGGTGGCGGCGCGGGCGCACCTGGCACCCTTCCTTCCCAACCACCCGGTCGTAGCCGAGGCGGGGCCAGAGACCGGGCCCGGAGCGATCTCAGCGTCACCGTGGGGTTCGGCCGGCATCTTGCCGATCCCGTGGATGTACATCGCCATGATGGGAGCGGAGGGTCTGGCTGCGGCCACCCGGGTCGCGCGCCTCAACGCCAAATACATGGCGGTCCGCCTCCGCGAGCACATCCCGGAGCACAACACGGGGCCCGGCGGGCTCCTG
>CAYUBX010000080.1:5273-9214 GCA_964443165.1 uncultured Acidimicrobiales bacterium | reverse complement strand
CGCGCGGCCGGGGTGGAGTAGAGCTCGTCGTCGAGGAGATCCTCACGCCCGATCACTCCGCAGAGGTCTGCGAACAGCCGATCGGTGGCCATCGCCAGGTAGAGCGGCTCGGTGGCGGTGGCGAACAGGTCGATGGGGGCGGCGACGAGGTGGCGGTTGCCGGACCGCGCTGGAGGACTGCCCGTCGCGAGATAGACGAGGCCTGCGTTGCCGAGCGCGGCGATGGCCGTGTCGAGAAGACACAGATCGATGCGGTCGCCGATGCCGTGTTTCGAGCGTCCGATGATCGCGGCACAGATCGCTGACGTGGCGTGGGACGCAGTCAGAGTGTCGATGATCGACAGTGCGTGGCGCATCGGCTCGCCGTCGATCGGGCCGGTGATCGACATCATCCCGGACTCGGCTTGGAAGACCGGATCGAGACCCGGACGGTCTGACCAGGGGCCCGACGCGCCGTACGCCGAGATCGACACGTAGATGAGTGCTGGGTCGTCCGCACGCAGCACGTCGGGGCCGAGGCCGAGTCGGTCCATCACGCCGGGTCGGAAGTTCTCGATGACCACATCGCATTCCGCTGCGAGTTCGCGGGCGAGGTGCTGGCCATCGGACGTCGACAGGTCGATGCAGATGCTGCGCTTCGACCGATTGAAGGCGAGGAACATCGGCCCGCGGCGGTCGCCCTTGGTGCTGCGAGCTCGGGTCTCATCGCCTGTGACGGGGTGTTCCACCTTGATGACGTCCGCCCCGAGATCGGCCAGCTGCTGCGTGCAGAGCGGTCCGGCGATGATGCGGGTGAAGTCCAGAACGCGGACGCCTTCGAGCGGCGGCGGTTGAGCCATGGCCGAGAGTCTGTCCGCAGATGGACGGGCTCGTCGATCTTGCCCGTGGATTCGCCCTCGTGAGCTCGGGGAGGGTGGTGGGTGGGGATCGATCCCCATTTCTCGGACGCGACACATTGACGACGTGACGGTTTGCAACGGTGAGGTGGGGGGCTTCGGGTTCGCACTCAACAATTCGTCCAACAACAGCTTTGCGCGCGACTTTGCCTCGGGGCATGGCCAGGGCTTCACAGCCTTCCTCGGCAACCAGCTCGCCTCTCACCTCTGGGGTCTGTGCGCCCCCCAGACCGCATTGGGGTACTGACCCCTCGAGGCGGACGGCTCGACCCCGCCGCGCACTTCGGCGATGCGTTCTTCGTCGGGTCCCTTCCCGGCCTGGGCATCACGTCCCTCAACGCCCCTGTGAACGGGATGGTCGCCTCGGACGGTGGCGCCTTCAACTTCGGTGCACCGTTCTTCGGCAGCCTCGGCGCCACACGACCAACACGGCGGTGGTCGCAGCCAACCCCTTCCTCACCTGAGGGCCGACCCCTACGATCGCCGGCGTGACGTCAGCGGCGCAGCTTCCACCCGAGGGTCTCTGGCGAGGAGCAGCACTGGTGGAGGCCGGTCGGCTCGTCATCGACCTTCCCACCGAAGCGGTTGAAGCCCTGGCGCTGAGGTGCCGCGACCTGGCGCAGCGGGGGATCGAGCTCGAGCAGGTCGCGGCGGCCGACCTTGCTCTCGGGGAGCTGGCCGGCTTCGTCGCGAACCTCCGGACGGAACTCACCGACGGCCAGGGGATGCACATCGTCCACGGGTTTCCGGTCGATGAGCTGAGCGGTTCGGAGATCGAGCTCTTCTTCTGGGCCGTGGGCCTCGGTCTGGGTCGCGCGGTGTCGCAGTCGGTGATGGGGGAGCGGCTCGGGCACGTGATCGACGTCACGGCCACCGACCCGAACGCCCGCGCGTATCGCAACAACAGCGAGCTGTCGCCTCACACAGACCCTGCGGACCTGCTGGCGTTCCTCTGTCTCGAGTCCGCCCGGGAGGGCGGCGTCAGCCGTTTCGTCAGCGCGCTCGCTGTTCACGAGGAGATCAGGGTCCGGCGCCCCGACCTGCTCGAACGGCTGTATCGGGGCTTCCGCTATCACCGCACCGGCGAGCAGCCGCCTGGCTGTCCCGACATCACCCCACATCGGATCCCGGTGTTCAGCTGGGCCGAGGGGTTGCTCAGCTGCCGCTACGTGCGCGCCTACATCGACGTGGCCGCCGCCGAGGACCCCACCATCGAGCTCACCGACGCGGACCTCGAGGCCCTCGAGTTCCTGGAGGAGATCGCGGGGGATCCGGCCTTCCATGTCGAGTTCACGCTGCAGCCCGGTGAGGCCGTCTTCGCGAACAACTTCACGGTGCTCCACGCCCGAACCGGCTTCTCGGACGACGTCGCCGCGGGGCGTCGCCGTCACCTCCTTCGGCTGTGGCTGGCCGCGGATCCACCGCGGCCGCTCGTGGCCGACATCCAGCACTTTGAGGGGGAGCCGGGCATCCAACCGCAGCCCGGCAAGATGCCGAGCCACGGGACCCACAGCGAGACGAATTGACCGGGTCGATCAACGACCGGTGAAGGTGGGAGTGCGCTTCTCGACGAAAGCGGCCACTGCTTCCTTGTGGTCCTCGGTAGAGCGGCAGCGCGTCATCGCAGCCGCTTCCGCATCCAGGCAGGTGAACAGGTCGGCTGTCTCGGCGCGATTCAGGTTCTCCTTGATGTACCGCTGGGCGACGATCGGACCCTCGGCGAAGCGCCGGGCGTAGTCGACCGTCGCGGCGTCGAAGTCCCCGTCGAGGATCTCGTTGACGATTCCGAGGCGTTCGGCCGTCTCGACATCGATCCGATCGGCGGTGAGGTACAGCTCCCGCGCCTTCGCCGAGCCGACCAGCTGCGTCAGGAACCAGCTTCCGCCGAAGTCGCCGGAGAAGCCGACCTTGGCGAACGCCGTCGTGAAAATCGCGCGAGGCGATGCCACGCGCAGGTCGCAAGCGAGCGCGATGGAGAGGCCGGCGCCAGCAGCGGCGCCGTCGATGGCGGCGATGGTCACCTTCGGGAAGGTGTGCAGCGCGCCGCTCACCGCCACCTGACGTGAGCGGAGGTCCGAGATCGCCGCCTCGGGCGTGGGGGGTGTTGCCCCCTTGCCGCTGTTGCGGGCGTTCATGCTCTTGACGTCACCGCCGGCACAGAAAGCCCCACCGGCACCCGTGAGGACGACGGCGCCGACAGAGTCGTCGTCGGCCAGCTGCGGGAGGACCTTCTCGAAGGCCTCGTAGGTGGCGGGGTGCAGCGCGTTGCGGGCTTCGGGTCGGTTGAAGGTGAGGACCGCGACCCGGCCCTCCCTGCGGCCGAGGAGAACCTCCGTCCCGGTGTCGATCGTCGTCATGGCTGGCCTCGCTCCTGGAAGTTGAGATCGATGATCAGACGATCGTCGCGCACCTCGACCGGGTACTGCAGCTGTGTCGAGCCGTCGGCGGGGTGGTGGCTGTCGTCGCACACATCGACGAGGTCGCCCGCGTTGCGGTCGAACTGCAGCAAGCAGCCCGTGTCGTCGTTGACCGCGCTGAACGCGGTGAAGCCCTCGGTGGCGGGTCCGCCGTCGTGCGCCACGTAGATGTCGCGGCCTTCGCGAATCGGATCGGGGAAGAAGAGAGGCCCTTCTGCCGCATCGCGAGCGACCTTCTCGGGGCGGAGCGTGTCGAACTGGTCGGTGCCCAGATTCGAGACCTCGCGGTCGCTTCCTGGCCCGGCTGCGATGGCGAACAGGCCCCCGATCACTGCCACGCCGGCGATCACGCCCAGGAGGACGCGACGGGCGTTCGCGCTCATCTGGACCCTCCGATCGCCCGGTCGCGCACTCTGTAGCGCGCCATCTGGGGGCGTTCTATCAGAACCACTACTATCTCCCACTCGTGGGCCCGCTCAGGCGGCCCACGTTCGCGAACCAGGAGCGTCCGGATGGATCTCTTCGAATATCAAGGCAAGCAGTTCTTCGCCAGGTACGGCATGCCGGTCTCCCCAGGAGAGGTGGCGTTCACGGTCGACGAAGCTGTGGGCGCGGCCGAACGCCTCGG
>CAYUBX010000080.1:0-5263 GCA_964443165.1 uncultured Acidimicrobiales bacterium | reverse complement strand
GTCATGGTGAAGGCGCAGGTCCACACCGGAGGGCGCGGCAAAGCCGGTGGCGTGAAGTTCGCCGCCTCTGTCGATGACGTGCGAACCCACGCGTCGAACATCCTCGGCCTCGACATCAACGGCCACATCGTGATGCGGTTGTGGATCGAGAAGGCGAGCGACATCTCCGAGGAGTACTACGCGAGCTTCACGCTCGACCGCTCGGCGAAGAAGCATCTCGGAATGCTCTCGGCCGAAGGCGGTGTCGAGATCGAGACGGTCGCTGCCGAGAACCCGGACGCCATCAGCCGCATTCACGTGGATCCGGCCGAAGGCCTCAGCCGGGAACAGGCCGAAGCCTGGGTCGACGGCGCCAACCTCAACCCCGCAGCGCGGGACGGGGCTGTCGACATCATGTTGCAGCTCTATGAGGCCTACACCGACGGCGATGCCGACCTCGTGGAGATCAACCCGCTGATCCTGACGCCCGATAACCGGGTGCACGTGCTCGACGCCAAGGTCACGCTCGATTCCAACAGCGTCTTCCGGCACGAGGAGTACGCGGAGTTCGACGAGACCCAGCCTCGCGACGAGCGCGAAGACGCGGCCCACGAGAAGGGCCTGCAGTACGTGGGTCTCGAGGGCAGCGTCGGCGTGATCGCCAACGGTGCTGGTCTCGCCATGTCGACCGTCGACGTGGTCAACCAGGTGGGCGGCAAGCCGGCCAACTTCCTCGACATCGGCGGCGGCGCCAACGCCGAGGTGATGGCGGGCGCCCTCGAAGTGATCAACAACGACCCCAATGTCCGGGCCATCTTCATCAACATCTTCGGCGGGATCACCCGCGGTGAAGAGGTGGCCAACGGCATCATCGGCGCTCTCGAGCGCGTCGACATCGATGCCCCGATCATCATCCGCCTCGATGGCACCAATGCCGACGAGGGGCGGGAGATCCTGCAACCCCATCTCAACGAGAAGCTGATGATGGAACCCACGATGCTCGACGCGGCCCGCAAGTCGGTCAAGTTGGCTGGGGCCCGAGGAGGACTGACGTGAGCATCTTCGTCGACGAGAACACCAAGGTCATCTACCAGGGCCTCACCGGTTCGCAGGGTCGGTACTACGGCCTGCTCAACCAGGCGTACGGCACGCAGGTCGTCGGGGGAACCAACCCCAAGAAAGCCGGTACCGACGTCGAGGGCATCCCGATCTTCGCCAGCTGCAAGGAGGCGGTGGAGGCGACCGGCGCCACGGCGTCGTGCGTCTTCATCCCCGCAGCCGGTGTGGCGAACGCCGTGATGGACGCTGCCGAAGGCGGCATCGAGTTCATCACCGTCATCACAGAGGGAGTCCCCGCGCACGACGAGGCCACGTTCTTCAACGTGCTCAAGCGGGACTACCCCAACGTGCGTCTGCTGGGACCCAACTGCCCCGGCATCATCAGCCCGGGCAAGTGCAACATCGGGATCACCGCCGGCCACATCGCCAAGGCGGGCGGGCCGGTCGGCATCGTGAGCCGGTCGGGCACTCTGACCTACCAGGCCCTCTACGAGCTCCAGCAGAAGGACATCGGCGTCACCACCTGCGTCGGTATCGGAGGTGACCCGGTGCCGGGTACCTCGTTCATCGACTGCCTCGCGGCCTTCGAGGAGGACCCCGATACCAAGGCCGTGATGATGATCGGTGAGATCGGTGGGTCCGCGGAGGAAGAGGCCGCAGAGTTCATCAAGAACAACATGTCCAAGCCGGTCTCGAGCTACGTCGCTGGCGTCACCGCGCCTCCAGGCAAGAAGATGGGCCACGCAGGCGCCATCGTCTCGGGTGGCAAGGGAACCGCCGACGCCAAGATGGAAGCCCTTCGGGACGCCGGGGTGAAGGTGGGCCTCAACCCCACTGAGGCCGGCGAGCTGATGGCGGAGATCGTCGCGGAGTTCTAGACATCGGTGTCGGGAGCGAGCATCCGCTCCTGCTGACGGATCGCGATGGTCTTCACGGCGAAGAAGCCGACGACCGCGCTCGCGATCAAGAGGATCTGTCCGAGCAACTGCATCTGGATGCTCGTCCGAACGGAGTCGAACGCGCTCCCCGCTTCGAGGGAGACGCGCTGCCCGGAGTTGCCCACCAGCCGGGCGAACCAATCGCCGATGACCTGGGCTGCTGCGAACAGGAGCCACCACGCGAGGATCAGCCGGTTGCCCGTGGTGTCCTCCGGCATCGGACTGTTGGGATCGTCGGCCACGGCCTTGTGCGATCCCGCGATCGTGTCGTACGGCGCCTTCAGGCAATAGACCGGGATGAACCAGCCGCCGATCGCCATCCCCGGAGACACGATCGGCCTCTTCCGCCATGCGAGGGCGTTGGTGACGAGCCGATGTCCGAAGATGATGAACAGCACGAAGAGCGCCAGCATCACGCCGAAGTGAACGAACGCGAGGCTCCCGTCGATGGCGAAGGCGTCGACGGCGTCGTCGAATCGCCCGCTGGACGGGCGGTCGATGAAGTCGGTGAGCTTGGAGAGGGCGTTGAGTCTCGTTGGGATCCGGATCAGCATGATCACCGCGCTGATCAGGAGGAGGACGCGGATCGCGGTGGCGATCGACGAGACGGCCACCGCCGTTCGTTTCGCTCCGTCGGCGTCCGACCGGCCGCTGGGAAATGCACTGGAGCTCGACGGGGCGTCGAGCGATGTCCCACACGCCTCGCAGAAGGACGCGTCGTCTGCGTTCTCCGTCGAGCAGTTGGGGCAAGCCGTCATGTGTCCACCTCATTGACGTCGGGCTCTTCGGTCTGGGTCGGCCGCGACGACCCCGAGTCGAGGACCGTCCCGGTCTTGCTCGCGCTCAAGAGCGCCATCGCCGTCAGCAACGCACCACCCACCGCTGCGGTCGCGAGCCCCGCGGTCTGGGCGCTCCACCCGTCGATGTAGCGGGTGTAGTTCTCGAAGACGTCGAGAGCTTGGACCGCGTTGACGTCGTCGAAGACCCGGAGCGGTCCGCCGGTTCGTCGCGCTCCGCCGAGCCAGAGAAGTGCCCCGGCTGCGGCGAGCGCGACACCGGCCAGACGCACGAGCGGCGGGCCGCCCGATGTGATCCGGCCCCTGCAGACGATCGCCGTCGTCATCGCGATGGCGGCCAGGAGCCACGTGGCCACTGAGGTGACCGCGAGTCCGCCGATCGACTCCTTGATGAGTGGCCGGGCCACGTTCCAGGACGCGCTGTCGTCGCGTAGTTCCGTTCCGTCGGCGACCGCTTGGACCCCCACGATGACCCCGCCGAGCGCGGCGAGGGAGGTGAGGCCGAGGAGCGCGGTGAGAATCCAGCCGTGTGCTGCGCGCGTCGGTGTCCGGTGATGGTTGGTCAGTGCCTGCCCGCCACGTCTCGGATGCGGTCCTCCTGACGTGCTCCTGCCGCTCGGATGCCGAGCGCGCCGAGGATCGCCGACATGCCCGCGACGGCGTAGCCGGCGACCACGATCGTCCACCCGGTGATGTAGCGATCGGGATCACTCACGATCTCGAAGGCCTCGGTCGTCGAACTGCTGAAGTCCGAGTTGGCGCTTGCAGCGATGCTTCCGGCCACGAACAACAGATACGCCACACAGAACGCGATCCACCACAGGAGGAGGGCGGTCGAGCCGTTGTTACGCCGCCATTCCGGGTCGGTCGAGGCGCCTTCCGCCGCGCCGCGGTTGGCATCGGCGATGCACCAGTAGGGGCCCAGGAACCAGAACAGCGGGATGAACCACGAACCGATCGCCATTCCGCTCGGGAGCGTGGTGTCTGCGACCCCGAACGCCTTCAGGTTGGAGTGCGCGCGGTGGGTCCAGATGATGAGGAGCACCAAGATCGGGATCGCGAGCAGTCCCCAGAGGACCGTCCCGCCGCTGACCTTTCCGTTGGCATCCTCCGCCGTCGAGAGCAAGCCGTCGCCGTCGCGAATGCTCTGCACGTCGCCGATGGCCGATGCGGTGAGAGCGAGGCCGACGAAGCTGATGATCGCCGCGATGATCAACAGAACGGTCAGCGAGGTGGTGAGGCCGGACACGGACTTCGGGATCGGCTGGTCGTCCGAGCGCTGGGAAGGCGCACTCGGACGTGGTGCCGGCGTTGCAGGGTCTGGAGTCGAGTGGCTCGGCGAGGGCGGCGGGTTGTCGATCGGGGAGAGCGGACTGTTCGAGGGAGATGCGGGCCCCGACAGTGGGTCCGGCGGGTCGGTGGCGAGCGGACCCGGAGGGGCCGGCGGTTCGGTCGGGAGAGGCGCTGGCGTGGAGATTCCCGCAGACGGTGGCGCTTGGCCTGCGCTTCCTGCGACCGCATCGCCACAGGAGGGACAGAACCGCGCGTCGTCGCTGTGCTCGGATCCACACGACTGACAGAACGGCATCGACCCAGTGTGGCAGGACTCGATGGCACCGTCGCTCGCGGTCCGACCAGCGCCTCCGCCGGGCCGATGCAGTCCCGCTGCTAGGTTCCGAATGTGCAGTTGGCCGTGCTCGCCAGCGGAACCGGTTCGATCCTCCGAGCCATCCTGGAGGAGGGCATCGACGTCGCTCTCGTTCTCCTCGATCGCGAATGCCCGGCTCAGGAATTGTCCACCCGACACGGAGTCGCGTGCGTCGTGGTGGAGAGGTCCACATTCGGCTCGGACTTCGATCGCGAGACCTACAGCAAAGAGGTTGTCACAGCGTTGCGGGATCACGAGATCGACGTCGTTGCCATGGCCGGATTCGGAACGGTGCTGGCCGAGCCGTTCTTCGACACCTACGACGGCCGGGTCCTCAACACCCACCCCGCACTTCTTCCCTCTTTCCCGGGATGGCACGGGGTACGCGACGCGCTGTCCCACGGGGTGAAGGTGTCCGGTTGCACGGTCCACATCGCCACGCTCGAAGTCGATGCGGGACCGATCCTCGCCCAGGCCGCGGTCGAGGTACGACCCGACGACGACGAAGCCCGGCTGCACGAACGCATCAAGGGCGCGGAGCGCGCGCTCTATCCGTCCACCATCCGGCAGTTCATCGCCGACCTGGAGATCACACAGTGAGAGCCCTTATCTCCGTGTACGACAAGACCGGCATCGTCGAGTTCGCCGCAGCACTCCACGAGCTCGACTGGGAGATCGTGTCGAGCGGCGGCACGGCTGCCCAGCTGGCCGACGCCGGCGTCCCGGTGCTCGCCGTCGAGGACGTGACGGGGAGCCCCGAGATGCTCGACGGCCGAGTGAAGACGCTGCACCCCCGAATCCACGGCGGGATCCTGGCCGACCGAAGCAAGCCGGAACACCTG
>CAYUBX010000079.1:5366-9296 GCA_964443165.1 uncultured Acidimicrobiales bacterium | reverse complement strand
TCCCTCGCCGCACCCCGTCAGCCGATGTCGGCGATGGCGGCGTCGAGGCGGTCGAGCTGAGCCGCGACGGCAGCGGGTCCTCCGGCGCCGTGTGTCGCCCGGCGCACATACCCTGCGCCTGGCTCCAGGATCGCCGCGGCGTCCGGCCCGAGCTGAGGGTGGGCCGTCACCAGATCGACGAGGGCTCCCTGTCCTTCGAGCGCATCCCGCACGAGGCCTCCCACGACGGCGTGTGCATCCCGGAAGGGCACGCCGGCGGAGACGAGGAACTCGGCCAGGTCGGTCGCCGCGGCGTACGGCGAGTCCGCACCGGCTCGCATCGCGTCGCCGTTGAACCCGAGCGTCTGCACCATGCCCCCGAGCGCCAACAACGTCAGCCGGATCGTGTCGCAGGCGTCGAAGAGGGGCTCCTTGTCCTCTTGAAGATCCTTGTTGTACGTGAGCGGGAGACCCTTCTGGGTCGCGAGGAAGCCGGTCAGGTGGCCGATGAGACGCCCGGCCTTTCCCCTGGCCAACTCGGCGATGTCGGGGTTCTTCTTCTGCGGCATCATCGACGAGCCGGTCGAGAAACCATCGTCGAGGATGACGAACCCGAACTCGGACGACGCCCACAGGATCAGCTCTTCGCCCATGCGGCTGAGGTGAACGCCCAGCATCGAGAGCGCGTAGAGAAGATCGGCGACGAAGTCCCGGTCAGCGACAGCATCGAGGCTGTTCTCGAAGACGGCCACGAAACCCAGCTCTTCGGCCGTGATGGTGGGATCGAGCGGCAGGGACGACCCGGCGAGCGCGCCGGCGCCGAGGACGGAGACATCGGTGCGACGACGGGCGTCGGCCAGCCGGTCGATGTCTCGGAGAAGCATCCAGCAGTGGGCGGCCAGGTGATGTGCGAGCGACACCGGCTGGGCCTGCTGGAGATGTGTGTAGCCGGGCAGGTAGAGGCCGTCGTCGTGGGCCTGCCTCGTCCGGCCAGCCACGATGCGGATGAAGTCGCCGAGCAATCGGGTCAGGTCGTCGATCTCGCCGCGGCAGACCAGGCGGACATCGGTGGCCACCTGATCGTTGCGGCTCCGGCCCGTGTGCATCTTGGCCGCAGCCGGCGCGAGCTCCGTGGCCCGCCGCTCTACCGCGGTGTGGATGTCCTCGTCGGTGACGGCCCACTGCATCGTGCCCGAGGAGATCTCGTCTTCCACGACGTCGAGTGCGCCGAGGATCTCGTCGCGCTCGGAGTCGGTGAGCAGCCCTACTGCGCACAGCATTCGGACATGCGCTCGCGACCCTGCGATGTCCTCCCGATACATCCGCTGATCGAACGGCAGGGAGTCATTCAGGGCCTGGAGGGCTTCGCTTGGGCCGCCGGCGAAGCGACCGTGCCAGAGCGTGTCGGATTCGGCGTCCACGTGGCTCTCCGATCCTCAGATGCCCGCGAGGTCGCGGAAGATGCCGGCTGCGGCGGGACCGCCCAGGTCCTCCCCGGCAACGACGAGAATCGTGTCGTCGCCCGCGACCGTGCCGACGACGCCTTCGAGCGCGCTGCGGTCGATCGCCGAGGCCACTACGTGGGCGCTACCCGGCGGGGTCCGGAGGATCACGAGGTTCTGGCTGTGAGCGACCGCCACCACCCACTCGCTGCAGACCCGTCGCACGGTTTCGACCGGCACGGCGCGTTGAGCGGGGATCTCGGGAATGGCATAGACCGTCTGGCCTCCGGCCCGCATCTTGACCGCGCCAAGGTCTTCGAGGTCGCGGCTCACGGTGGCCTGGGTCGCGTCGATCCCCTCCGCCGCCAGCAGTTCGACGAGAGCGGTCTGGCTGTGGACGGCGTTCTCTGAGAGCAGCCTCTCGATCACGTGCTGACGCTGGGACTTGGCACTCACGATGCTTCTCCGAGGAGGAAGGCCATGAGGCCCCGGGCGGCGTGCATGCGGTTCTCCGCCTGCTGCCAGACCCGGCTTCGTTCACCCGCCATGACCTCGTCGCTGACCTCTTCGCCACGGTGGGCGGGAAGGCAGTGGAGGAAGACGCCGCGACCCGACAGGCCCGAGACCAGGGGTCCGTCCACACCGAAGCCCTCGAAGTCCTTCAGCCGCTGAGCGGATTCGGCTTCTTGCCCCATCGACGTCCAGACGTCGGTGTAGACCACGTCCGCGCCCTCCACCGCTTCGGCCGGACGGTTGGTGACGAGCGGCTCCCCACCCGCGGCGCGAACCCGATCCAGATCGACCTCGGTCGGGGAATATCCCGGCGGCGCGGCTACCGCAGTGTCGACCCCGACCATCGCGCAGGCGATCGCGAGCGAGCGCCACACGTTGTTGGCGTCCCCGACATAGGCGACCCGGCCGACATCGGTTCCGATGAGCTGCCGGATCGTGAGCAGGTCCGCGAGCGCCTGCATCGGGTGGGCCGCGTCGGAC
The DNA here is from genome assembly GCA_964443165.1 of uncultured Acidimicrobiales bacterium. GTDB lineage: Bacteria > Actinomycetota > Acidimicrobiia > Acidimicrobiales > Poriferisodalaceae > JAYPWI01. The sequence goes on along the minus strand of CAYUBX010000079.1, from coordinate 6,882 downwards.
AGCAGGTTGATGACCGGTACCGCATCGCACGCAGCCATGCGTTCGAGCTTGCCGTGCTCGAAGACCCGGGCCGCGACGACGGCGTGGTAGCAGGCGAGCGTCCGGATGACGTCCTCGGCGGATTCGCGCGTGTCGATGCCGACCTCTTCGGGCCGGATGTAGACGGGGTGGCCCCCGAGCTGCACCGTGGCCAGCTCCATCGAGTTGCGGGTCCGAGCGGACGGCTTCTCGAACACCAGCGCTGCGCCCTGCCCCTGGAGGGCCTGCGGCGGCGTCTCGGCAGCGCTGAGCTCCAGCACCCGTTCGAGTTCGGCCGGGCTCAGGTCGTCCACCTCGAGGAAGTGCCTCATGTGGCCCCGATGACGGACGCGAAGATCGCGAGCGCTTCGTCGATCTCCTCGGAACTCACGGTGAGCGGTGGCGCGAAACGGATCGCGGTGGGGCTGATTCCGTTGACGACCAGCCCCGCGCCGAGGCAGGCCGCCGCGACCTCGGGACCGGTCATTCCGACCACGTCGGTGTCGAGTTCCGCTGCGACCAGCAACCCCATGCCGCGGGTGGCGGTGACCCGGTCGAGCTCCACGAGCTTGGCCTGGAGCTCATCCCCGCGCTCGCGGGCGAGTGCCGGTGCGTCGATCGATTCCATCGTGCGGAGCACGGCGCGCGCGGCCGAGGTGGCGAGGGGCTGGCCGCCGAAGGTCGTCGCATGATCGCCGGGCTGGAAGGCTGCAGCGACCTCGCGCTTGGCCCAGATCGCACCGATCGGGACACCGTTGCCGAGCGCCTTGGCCATGGTGACCACATCGGGCCGGACATCGCCTGCGGGATCGAAGTGGTGCTGCCACGCAAACCACTCACCCGTCCGAGCGAGGCCCGTCTGGACCTCGTCGAACATCAGCAGCATGTTGCGCTCGTCGCAGATCTCGCGCACCCGGTAGAGGTACTCACGATCCGCGACGTTGACCCCACCCTCGCCCTGCACGACCTCGAGCAAGACGGCTGCACAGCTCGGATCGAGCGCCGACTCGAGCGCGTCGATGTCGTTGTAGGCCACGTGCCGGAACCCGTCGGGCAGCGGCTGGAAGGTCTCGTGCTTCTCCGGCTGGCCCGTGGCGTGCAGCGTGGCCAGCGTGCGCCCGTGGAACGAACGCAGCGCACTCACCACCACGTGACGACCGTGACCGCCGTACTTGCGCGCGAGCTTGATGGCGCCTTCGAGTGACTCGGCCCCGCTGTTGCAGAAGAACACCTGCCCGCCGCCGCCCTGGAGGCGATCCAGCGTGGTCGCCACCTCGACGCCTGGCTCGGTGCCGAAGAGGTTCGACACGTGGAGCAACGTCCTCGCCTGCTCGGCGAGCGCCTCGGCGACCGCGGGGTGTGAGTGACCGAGCGAGGTCACCGCGAGCCCGGACAGAAAGTCCAGGTAGCGGCCACCCTCGCGGTCGAAGAGGTCGGTCCCCGAACCGCGAACGAACTGCACGGGTGGCGGCCCGTAGGTGGGCATGAGCGGGCAGTT
>CAYUBX010000079.1:0-5356 GCA_964443165.1 uncultured Acidimicrobiales bacterium | reverse complement strand
CCCATGGCCGTGGCGTGATCGGACATCACAGGTCCCCTGTCGTGTGGTGATGGTCGGGTGAAATGGTGGGTTGCTCGGTGATCATCGTGCCGACGCCGGCGTCGGTGAACACTTCGAGCAGGACGACGTGCGGCACTCGGCCGTCGAGCAGGTGCGCGCTGTTGACGCCATGGCGGACGGCGTGCACGCACGCCTCGATCTTCGGAATCATCCCGCCGGTCAGCTCACCGGCGTGGATCTTCGCCTCGAGCGCATGCGCCGTGGTGCGATCGATGAGCGAGTCGGGACTCTCGATGTCCTCGTACAGCCCCGCCACGTCTGTGAGGTAGATGATCTTCTCTGCGGACAGCGCCTCGGCGACCCGGCCGGCGACCGTGTCGGCGTTGATGTTGTACGCCTGGCCGGAGGAGTCGATTCCGATGGTCGACATCACCGGGATCAGACCCTCGCTCAGCAGCTTGGAGAGCAGGGTGGGGTTGACGTGGCTGACGTCGCCGACGAAACCGAGGTCGGGGTGGCGCGCCTCGGCGACGATGAGCCCGCCGTCCTCGCCGCTGACGCCCACCGCGATCGGGCCGTGGACGTTGATGGCTCCGACGATGTCCCGGTTGACCTTTCCGACGAGAACCATCCGCGCGATGTCGAGGGTCTCCGCGTCGGTCACCCGCAGCCCGTCACGGAACTCCGGCACCTTGCCCAGCCGGTCCATGAGCTCACCGATCTGGGGCCCGCCGCCGTGGACGACGACGGGGAGCAGGCCGACCTGACGGAGAAGGACGATGTCCTCCGCAAAGCGTTCGGCGAGTGTCGGGTCGGTCATGGCGTTGCCGCCGTACTTGATCACGACGACCTTGCCCCGCCACCTCTGGATGTAGGGAAGGATCTCGACGAGCAGTTCGGCGTTGCGAAGGTGGTCGTCGACGCTGCGTTCGGCGCGTGCGTTGCGGTCGGACATCACGAACTCCTCAGGGCATGAGGCCCACGGTGGGGAGCCCGGCTGTCTCGTCGAGCCCGAACACCACGTTGGCGCACTGCACGGCGCCACCCGACGCACCCTTGACGAGGTTGTCGAGCGCCGAGAGGGTGAGCAGCCAGCCCGTTCTCTGGTCCACCCGAGCGGTGAGGTGCACCGTGTTCGCACCGAGCGTCGCCTTGGTGGACGGCGAGCTCTCGTCGACCACGATGAAGGGCTCGTCGCCATAGAAGTCGTTCAGCAACGCCAGCGCATCCTCGGTCGTGAAGCCTCGCCGGGTCGGACGCGCGTAACAGGTGGCGAGGATGCCCCGCGCCATCGGAGCGAGATGCGGGGTGAAGAGCACCTCGCATCCCGTGACCTGCTGGATCTCGGGAGTGTGGCGGTGGTCGAGGAGGCCGTAGGCGTTGAAGTTCTCGTCGACGGTCGAGAACGTCGTGGTGGGCTTGGCCGCCCGGCCGGCACCGCTCACCCCCGAGGCGGCGTCGACGATCACACCCGAGGTCTCGATCTCTCCCGCCTGGGCGAATGGCAGGAGGGCAAGCGACGCCGTGGTCGGATAGCACCCGGGGACCGCCACGCCCTGAGCACCGGCCATCTCCTCTCGATGCAGCTCTGGAAGCCCGTACACGAACTCGTCGAGCAGCTCGGGCATCGAGTGTTCGGCGCCGTACCACTGCGGATACAGCGAGGGGTCCTTCAACCGGAAATCCGAACCGAGGTCGAGGATGCACCCCACTCGCTTGAAGAGGTCCGCAACCACGGGCTGGCTGGCCATGTGCGGCAGGCCGAGGAACACCGCGTCGAGGCCCTCGAAGTCGGCGGCGTCGTACGCCTGGTAGGCCACATCCCCATACGCGGCGGCCAGGCTCGGGTACAGGTCGCGCACCTTGGAGCCGGCCTGCGTGTCCCCGGTGGCCGCAACGACCTCCATGTTCGGATGGTCGGCCAACAGGCGCAGGAGTTCGGCGCCGGTGAATCCCGACGCGCCGACGATCCCAACACGAAGTTGGGCGTCGGATGAGGCAGAGTGGCTGCTGTGGGAGATCGCTCCGTGCGCCATGAATTGCAGGGTAGGAGATCATTCAGACTCTTGCAATATTATTCATGGGGCGTGCGTGGGGCCGTTGTCCTCCTTGTCCTCGCGACCGCCGCATGCGGATCCGAACCGGGTCCACGAGAGAGCTCGCTGTCGTTGAGCAGAGCACCGGCCACCGCGACCTCGGCACCTGTTTCTGGCCTCCCCGCGGCCGCTCCGACGACCCGGGTTCCGGCCTCCACTCGCACGACCGACACGCGCGCACCTGAGCCAGCCGCGACGGCTCCCACCCCCGCTGCGGCAACACCGGCGATCGAGACGTTGGCGGTCGTGGGGATTCGCTACGACGGGGTGCTCCGCGTGCGCTCCCAGCCGGGGGTGGAGAGCCGCACCATCGCCCGGCTCACCCCCGACGCGCTGGACGTCGGGTTCACGGGTCGCACGACGTTCCTGGTCAGCGGCCTCTGGTACGAGGTGGTCGTCGACGGCGAGACCGGGTGGGCCAGCGGCAGCTTCCTGGGGCGCCTCGGCTCCACCGATGACGCCACAGAGGAGGCGGTCGCGCTTGCGGGCCGCCCGCCACAAGCTGCGTCGGTGCACGGCCTCGGCCGATCCGTCGGCAGCCTCTTCCTCCCCGAGGGCGCCACACCTCGGGTGCGAGTGACGGATCCGGGAACCATCGGGGCGACGGGCGTGGTCACGGTCGACGCGACCATCGAGGGCGATAGTCCGATCGTGGGATACCGCCTGGTGGTGCGTTCCGTACGACTCGCGGACGACATCGGCTACGTCCTCACCGAGGTCCAGCGCACAGTGATCTGCCAGGCCGGCGAACCAGGACGGTCCTGCGAATGAGGGAACCAGGCACTGCTCCCCAACGTCAGATGGTCATGAAGGTCGCACGCGCCCTCTCCGTTCTCACGCTGGCACTCGCTGGGCTCGCCGCCTGCGGCGATTCGGATCCGCCGGATTCCAGTTCGATCACCGTCTCGCCCACGCTCGAGACTGCGCGCTCCACAACCGCTCCACCCCCGACAACGGCCGCTCCGACTCCGACGACGACTCCGCAGACAACCGGCAGCCCGTCGACCACTTCTCCTGCGATCTCATCGACGACGGTTCCGCCCACCACCCTGCCGGGTGACGAGGTGGATTTCGGGCCGCGTGCTGGTGACATGCTCGCCGTGGTCGGTGTCCAGCACGACGACGTGCTCAACGTCCGCCACATTCCCGGGCTCGGCGGCGAGATCATCGAGACACTCGCACCGCACGCCGACGACGTCGTCGCAGAGGGACGCACCCGCTTCTTGCCGAACTCGATCTGGTTCCAGGTCACCGTCGACGGCGAGACCGGATGGGCGAGCTCGTCGTTTCTCGGATACCTCGGCATGACCGACGACGCGACAGCGGAGATCCTCGGCCTCGCGGGGGACACACCGGTCGCCGAGACGCTGACGGATCTCGCACTCACCGTCGCGGACCTGGTGGCCTCTGACGAACCGCCCTCGCGCATCCGCATCACCGCCGCTCCGACGATCGGAGATCTCGGCGAGATCACCGTCGACGTCGTCGGCCTCGGCGACGACGCGCTGCTGGGCTGGCGGCTGCACATCTTCGCCACGGAGCACGAATCCGGAGTGGCGTGGGAGCTCCGAACCGTCGAGCGCACCGCCCTCTGCGGCCGCGGCGTGAGCGACGGCCTCTGCGTCTGACCCCATCGTCGACGTCGACGCGACGGGTCTAGGTTGGCGGGGATGCCGTCCGCCCCGAGCGCAGTTGCCCCGACGGACGCACGTCGCAGCTGGGCGGCCATCGCCGCGTTGGGGCTGGTCACGATTACTGCGTACGGGTCGTGGTTCTACGCCTTCGGCATCCTCATCGACCCGATCCACCTCGATGAGGGGTGGTCGCTCGCAGCACTCGGCGCGATCTTCGCCGCGGCCCAGATCGTCAACGGAGTCGCTGCATCGGTCGGCGGTCGAATCCTCGATCGCTGGGGCGGGAAGGCCCTGTTCGGTGTCCAGGCCGGGGGAGCCGTGGTGATGCTGATCAGCTCATGGGCCACCAACGGCGCACTGTTCGCTGCTCTCTACGCCGTCGGCGCCGGCGTGATCGGAACGACCGGCTTCTACCACGTGACGACGGCCGCAGCGACTCGGCTCTCACCGACCACCGCAGCCAAGGGAATCACCGTCCTGACGGCCATCGGCGCCTTCTGCTCCCCCATCTACCTGCCCCTCGGGCAGGTCCTGATCGACGAGGTCGGCTGGCGGGCCGCCGTGCGCGTCTTCGCTCTCACGGCGATCGGCGGCGCACTGGTTGCCGCTGCGATGGCCTCGGGCGGGGCGACCCCAGAGGGTCGGAGCCCCAGCACTCGACCTGTGGTGGCGCTGGGCGCCGCCCTCCGCGAGCCCGTTGTCCGCTGGATGCTCGCGGCGTACTTCTTTGCGGGCGCCGCGTACTCGAGCGTGCTGGTGTTCCAGGTACCGATCATGAAGAGCACGGGCATCGCCGCGGGCACCGCCGCCACGCTCGCCGGTCTGCGGGGCGGCTGTCAGATCTTCGGACGGGTCGGGCTGATCGCCACGGTGGCCCGACGCGGCGCGCGGACCAGCCTGCAGGTCGCCTATTTCGCCGCAGGTGCCGGCATCGCGCTGCTGCTCATCGGCTCGGTGCCGGCGGGCATCGCCTACGCGATCATCGTCGGGATCGCCCTCGGGGCCACCAGCCCACTCCAGGCGGTCCATGCCCAAGAACTGTTCGACCCGGACGACCTCGGCATGCTGATGGGCGTTCAGCACACGGTGTTCTCGATCGCGGGCGGGTTGGGCCCCCTCGCAGCCGGATTCCTGGCCGACGCGACCGGCGGGCACCGGACCGGTGTGCTCGTGATGGTGGCGTCGGTCGTCATCAGCGTCGCCCTTCTCCACCGCAGCCGTTGATCCCCGGTTTCGACGCGCGGACCTCGACCGTTAGGATGTCCCTCGCGACGGGCCAATGACGTCCCGTTTCCCGGCCCGCGGGCCACCACCCGATCCGCCGATCCCGTCGGGATCTCCGATTCGAGTCGAGGACGTCGATTCCGTGCCTGAATCTTCGCAGCGCGTGCGCGCTGACAACCCCACCACCCCCACGCCTGTGGCCATGCCGCACCAGCGTCTCCCCGGCGACGGTCGACCCGCGCCCGAGGGGCTCTACAACCCCGCGCACGAGCACGACGCGTGCGGTGTGGGCTTCGTCGTCGACATGCACGGCCGCAAGAGTCACGAGATGGTGCAGCGTGGCCTGCAGTGCCTCTACAACCTCGACCATCTCCGCACCAAAAAGCTCGCACGTCCTTCTCG
>CAYUBX010000078.1:0-9332 GCA_964443165.1 uncultured Acidimicrobiales bacterium | reverse complement strand
ACCCGGGCGAGCATGCGTCGGAAGCTGTTCCGCGACGCCACGGGTCGCACGGGCTGGCCCCTCTTCAAGGGCCTCCTGCGGGGTCTGCGCAGTCAGCGCGCTCGCCCGGCCGCGGCGAGGATTCTGGGCGCCCAACTGGTCGTGTTCGCGATCTTCCTGCTGGTGGGGCGACCCGAGCTCTATCTCTTCCTGTGGTGGCTGCCGTACATGACCGTGTGGCGGGTCATCAATCGCCTGCGGGCGATCGCCGAGCACGGCGGCATGGAGCGGTCCGGCGATCGGCGCCGCACCACGCACCACGTGAAGCAGAGCGTCTTCAGCCAGGCGATCTTCGCCCCCTTCAACATCGGGTATCACCTGGCTCACCACGTCGATATGGGCGTGCCCTGTTGGCATCTGCCGCGGCTGCAGCGAGAGCTCGACGAGAGCGGCTGGGTCACCGAGGAGGCCACCTGGCCCTCGTATCGGGCTCTGTGGAAGGCGCTGGCCGGCGGTTGACGCCGAGGCTCACGGCGCCAAATGCTTGACATTTTGTAAAAATCCCCGGTTCCATGGAGGGGGTGACCGCGAGGCTCAACATCGACGCGGAGCGCCTTCTGCGGCGTCTCGACGAGCTTGCGCGCATCGGGGCCATCGAGGGCACTCAGGGGTCCTCGCGCCTGGCCCTGACGCCGGAGGACGGTGAAGGCCGGGATCTCGTCGTCACCTGGATGCGCGATCTCGGGGCGGACGTGGCGGTCGACGGCGTGGGCAACGTCGTGGCCCTGTTCCCCGGTCGCGAGCCGGGGGCCCCGGTGATGATGGGGAGCCACATCGACACGGTGCGGACGGGCGGTCGCTACGACGGCAACCTCGGCGTGCTCGCGGGACTCGAGGTGGTGGAGACGATGCTCGACGCCTGTGTGACCCCGCGGCATTCGCTCGCGGTGGCGTTCTTCACCGATGAGGAAGGGTCGCGCTTCGCTCCCGACATGCTCGGATCGCTCGTGTACGTGGGCGCCCTGAGCCTGGAGGAAGCGCTCGATACGGTCGGGATCGACGGTGCAGTCCTCGGGGACGAACTCGACGCGATCGGCTACCGCGGCGGCGCACCGTGCCCCGGACAGCCGCCGCGAGCGTTCGTGGAGCTCCACATCGAACAGGGGCCCGTCCTGGAACACGAGGGTGTTCAGATCGGAGCGGTCACCGGTGTACAGGGGATCAGTTGGACCGAGTTCACCGTCACCGGCCAGTCCAACCATGCCGGCACCACACCGCTGTCGATGCGGCACGATGCGGCGCTCGTCGCCGCCCAGGTGTCTGCTGAAGTCCGTGAGATCGCGTCCCGAGCCGGCGGATCCCAGGTCGGTACGGTGGGGAAGATCGATCTCCACCCTGACCTCGTGAACGTCGTGGCGGAGAGGGCGACGTTCACCGTCGATCTTCGCAACACCGACGACGACATCCTCCGACGTGCCGAGGACGAGGTCGCTTCGTTCGCCAGGGCCGCTGCGGTGGCCGAGGGGTGCGAGATCGTCTCCAAGTCGCTGGCTCGCTTCGAGCCGGTCGACTTCGACGAGACGATCATCGCGTCGGTCGAGAGCGCGGCTGCCGGACGCGGATGCAGCCACATGCGGCTCCCGAGCGGCGCCGGCCACGATGCCCAGATGCTCGCCAGGGTGTGCCCGACCGGAATGGTGTTCGTGCCGAGCGCAGGTGGGCTGAGCCACAACCCCGCCGAACACACCGACGCGGAGGACATCGAGGCCGGGGCCAACGTCCTACTCGACGTGGTGCTCGAGTTGGCGGAGGCGTTGTGACCTCGCGCATCGTCACGGTCGGTGCAGCGCAGCTGGGCCCGATCGCCCGTGACGAACCGCGTTCTGCGGTTGTCCAGCGACTCATCGGGCTGCTCCGACAGGGAGCCGACGCCGGCTGTGACCTCGTCGTATTTCCCGAGCTCGCGCTGACGACGTTCTTTCCTCGGTGGCACCTCACGGACCAGGCCGAGATCGACTCGTTCTACGAGACCGAGATGCCGGGCACGGACACCATGCCCCTCTTCGACGAGGCGGCTCGGCTCGGAATCGGCTTCTGCCTCGGCTACGCCGAGCTCACGCCCTCTGGCGAGAGGTTCAACAGCTACGTGCTCGTGGACCAGACGGGAACCGAGGTCGCCACCTTTCGCAAGGTCCACATCCCGGGCCATGCGGAGGAAGAACCGGATCGTCCGTTCCAGCACCTGGAGCGCATGTACTTCGAGGAGAGCGGTGAGGGTTTCGGCGTCTGGGATGCCTTCGGCGCTCGTGTCGGAATGGCGATCTGCAACGACCGACGGTGGCCAGAGACATACCGCGTGATGGGTCTGCAGGGCGTGGAGCTCGTCCTGATCGGCTACAACACGCCACTTCACTACGCACCAGATCCGAGTCAGAATCCGCTGCAGGCATTTCACAACCACCTCGTGATGCAGGCGGGCGCCTACCAGAACGGCACCTGGGTGGTGGGCGTGGCAAAAGGTGGCATCGAGGAGGGCGTGGAGTCGCTCGCTCAGTCGGCGATCTACGCACCGTCCGGCCAGATCGTGGCCCAGGCCGTGACCACGGGCGACGAGCTCATCGTGGCGCGTTGTGATCTCGACTGGTGCCGCAACTACACCGAGACGCTGTTCGACTTCGACGTCTACCGGCGCCCGGAGGTCTACGGGCGTATCACCTCCCAGAAGGGGGTCGAACGTGGCTGACACCACCGAACCGACGGTCACCGACCTGAGAGTCAACGGGTCGTCGGTCACCGTCGGCGACCACGACCATCTCATGGGCGCGCTTCGCGACGAGCTGGGCCTCATCTCACCGAAGGACGGCTGCGCGCCGTCGGGGCAGTGCGGCTGCTGCACGGTGCTGCTCGATGGCAAGGCGCGCGTCTCGTGCCAGACATCGCTCGACAAGGCGGCCGGGTGCGAGATCACCACACTCGAGGGGCTGGATCCCGCCGAGATCGAACGGTACGCGGACACCTTCGCAGCCTGCGGCGCGTTGCAGTGTGGCTTCTGCACGCCGGGCATCGTCATGAGGACCAAGGCGCTTGTCGACCGCAAAGGGAGCGGGGTCAGTCGGGACGAAGCCAGCCGGCACCTCGGCGCACACCTCTGTCGCTGCACCGGCTACGTGAAGATCCTCGACGCTGTGGAGGCCATCGCATCGGGCGAGGTCCCCGTCGCCGAGCCCACGAAGGGTGTCGGCAGCAGCGGCGTGAAGTACGAGGGACGCGACCTCGCGGTCGGACGCCGCCCCTTCATCGACGACATGACGCCTCCTGGACTCCTGCACGGCGCGGTCCATCTCGCCGAGCACGCCAGAGCCGACATCGTTGCCATCGATACCTCGGCCGCGGAGGCGGTGGAAGGGGTCGAGGCGGTGCTGACCGGAGCCGACGTCCCCGGCGAGCTGCGCGTCGGGCTCATTCACAAGGACTGGCCGGTCTTCATTCCGGTCGGCGGGCGCACCAGCTATCTCGGCGATGTGCTCGCCCTGGTGGTGGCGGTGGACCGTCCCACAGCGCGTCGCGCAGCCGAACTCGTCGAGGTGACCTACGACGTCCTGCCGCCGATTGTCGAGCCGGCGGCCGCCGTCGCGAGCGACGAGGACGCCGTGTGGGGCCTCGACGGCAACGTGCTCTCCACCAGCACGTACGCACGGGGCGACGTCGATGCGGCGCTCGCGTCGTCGGCGCACGTGGTGCGGGAGACCTTCCAGACCCAACGGATCGATCACGCCTTCGTGGAGCCCGAGAGCACCCTCGTGGTGCCGGCGGTCGACCCCGCGACCGGCCAGACCGAGTCGCTGTATGTCTACAGCGGCGGTCAGGGAGTGTGGGACGACCGCAACGACATCGCCCGGGTTCTCGACATCGAGACGGATCGGATCGTCGTGGAGCTGGTGAGCAACGGCGGCGCCTTCGGCGGCAAAGAGGACATGTCCAACCAGGCCCAGACGGCGCTCGCCGCGTGGATTCTCGGGCGTCCCGTGCGCACCACGTTCAGCCGCGAGGAGTCGTTCCTCGTCCACACGAAGCGGCACCCCATTCGCATGACCTACGAACTTGGGTGTGATGCCGAGGGGCGCCTCACCGCGCTTCGAGCTCGCATGCTCGGAGACAGCGGTCCCTATGCGTCGGTGGGGATGAAGGTGCTCGAGCGAGCTGCCGGGCACGCGAGCGGTCCGTACGTCGTGCCGTCGATCGATGTCGAGGCGGTGGCCGCCCGCACGAACAACAGCGTCGGTGGGGCGTTCCGGGGGTTCGGCGCCAACCAGGCACAGTTCGCGATGGAGGGCTGCCTCGACCGCCTCGCCGAGATGAACGGGATCAGCGGCTGGGAGATCCGCTCCCGCAACGTCGTCGAACCCGGATCGGTGTGGGGCCCTGGTCAGATCATGGACGACGGCTGCGCTGGCGCCCGGGCGTGCCTCGACGCGGTGAAGCCGGCATACGACGCCGCTGTCGCGGCCGGACGGGCGGTGGGGGTGGGGCTCGGGCTGAAGAACTCCGGCCTGGGCAACGGATTCAACGAGGTCGCTCGCGCGGTGGTTCGCCGAAGGGCGGACGGCGTGGTCGAGGTGAGGCACTGCTGGACCGAGATGGGCCAGGGAGTGCACACGGTCGCGTTGCAGGTCGCTGTGGAGGAGCTCGGCATCGACCCGGACAGCATCGAGGTCATCGTCGACACCACTCGCGAGCTGGGCGCTGGCCAGACGACGGGGAGCCGAGGAACCCTGATGGGTGCCGGCGCAGTGGCCGAGGCCTGCCGGGCAGCACTGGCGGATGGTTTCGCCGTCGACACCGACTACGAGGGTGAGTACCGCGTCGACTGGACCAACAGCCTCTCCGAGGGGGTCGAGAACCCCGTTATCCACTCGGCGTTCGGGTACGCGAGCCAGCTGGTCGTCCTCGACGACGGCGGGGAGGTCGAACAGGTCGTCGCGGCCCACGACGTCGGGCGCGCGGTCAACCCGATCCTGTGCGAGGGCCAGATCGAAGGCGCGGTTCACATGGGGCTCGGGTATGCGCTGACGGAAGGGTTCCCGTGCGACGAGGACGGACGCCCGCAGAACGGCACCCTTCGTTCGCTTGACATCATCCGACCCAAGGACATGCCGCCGGTGGAGGTCATCCTCGTCGAGGCACCGCAGCCGCGCGCCCCCTACGGCATCAAGGGAGTCGGCGAGATCGGCCTGGTCCCAACCGCAGGAGCGGTCGCGGCGGCCCTTCACGCCGCAGACGGCGTCTGGCGCAACGAGCTCCCAATGGCCAACGACCGCAACAAGGAGCGGGCCTCTGCGTGGGAGACCGCGTGACGGTTGCGCTGCGACCCGACCAGACACCGGGGATGGTGTGCGCGCACCACCACCTCTACTCCGCGCTGGCCCGTGGCATGCCGGCCCCTCCGGCCACCGCTTCCAGCTTCGGCGAGATCCTCGAGCAGGTGTGGTGGCGTCTCGACGTCGCGCTCGACCTCGAGATGATCGAGTGGTCGGCCAAGCTCGGCGCTCTCGAAGCCCTGTCGGTCGGCTGTACGGCGATGGTGGACCACCACGAGTCCCCGCGGGCGATCGACGGGTCGCTCGATGTGATCGCAGCGGCGTGTGCCGAGGTGGGGATCAGGGTCAGCTGCGCCTACGGCGTGACGGACCGACACGGTCCCGAGGGGGCAATCGCCGGGCTGGCCGAGAACGAGCGCTATCTGAAAGCGGGCGGTCGCGGCATGGTGGGCGTGCATGCTGCGTTCACGTGTACGGACGACACGCTCGCGGCAGCTGCACAGCTCGCCAGTGATCTCGGCGTCGGCGTTCACATTCACGTGGCCGAGGGGCCCGAGGACGGCGACGCGGAGAAGCGCCTCGCGGGCCTGACCGACGACCGCTGGTTGCTGGTGCACGGGGTGCACCTGAGCGACGACCATGAACTCGCGGGCACGATCGTGCACAACCCCCGATCCAACATGAACAATGGCGTCGGGTACGCCAACCCGACTCGCTTCGACAACCCGGTTGCGCTCGGCACGGACGGGATCGGCGCCGACATGCTCGACGAGTTTCGGCTCGCCTACGTGAAGCACCGCGAGGCCGACGTCGAGGCGGGTCCCGACGAGGCCTGGGAGTGGATGGCGCGCGGTCGAGCGTTGCTTCCCGAGGCCGGCGCCGATGTGGTGACGTGGAACTACCCGGCGATGGAGCCGTGGCACCTCGCCTTCTCCACCGGGGTGCGGCCGGTGCGTATCGAGATCGACGAAGAGGTCGTCTGGGACGGCGGGAAGCCGACACAGGTAGATGCGGCCGAAATCCGGGCGAAGGCAGCCGAGCAGGCTCGCCGCTTACACGCCCGTTTGTGAGGAGTCGAGAGGTCGTGAAGGAGCCGTCATGAGCACCCCGGTCGCGCTGTATCTCCAGGACGCCCATCCCATCCGCGAGGCGATCGGGATCACCCAGTACGCGGAAGAACGCGGCTTCGACGCCGTGTGGCAGGCCGACAGCCGTCTCGTGCGGGAGGCCGGTGTGCCGATGGCAGCGTTCGCCGCCACCACCGACCGGATCAAGATCGGGTCGGGCGTCATCGACGTCTGGACCCGCAACCCGGCGCGACTCGCCTCGCTCTTCGCGACGCTCGACGACTTGGCGCCCGGACGCATTCTGTGCGGGCTGGGCGCGTGGTGGGATCCGCTGGCCTCAAAGGTGGGCGTCGATCGCGCTCGGCCGCTGTTGGTGATGCGCGAGGTGGTCGATGCGGTCCGGGCACTGCTCGCGAACGAGTCCGTCACGATGGACGGCTACTTCGTCCATCTCGACGGCGTGGAGCTCGACTACGTGCATCAGGAGCGTCGGGCCAAGGACGTGCCGATCTACATCGGTGCAACCGGCATGCAGATGATGCGGCTCACCGGTGAGATCGCCGACGGGGTCGTTCTCAACTACCTCGTCTCGCCGGAATACAACGGCCGCGCGATGGAGGCCCTCCAGGCGGGTGCCGAGAAGTCCGGTCGCAACGCGGACGACCTCGATCGTCCGCAGCTCGTGGTCTGTTCGGTCGACGAGGATCGGGCCGCCGCGATCGACGCGGCTCGGCTTCTCGTGACCCAGTACCTCGGCCAACAGCCCCACATCATGGCGGCCTCGGGTGTTCCGGAGTCCCTGCTCGAAGAGATCGGCAAGGTGTTGACCTGGCCGGCGACGCACGAGCAGGTCGTCGCGGCCTCCGCTCTGGTACCGGACGACATCGTGCAGATGATCTGCGCCGCGGGAACTCCCGACGAATGTCGCGAGAAGGTCGCCGAGTACTTCGCGACGGGCTGCACGACGCCGATCCTCTACCCGCTCGGCGACGACGTTCGCCTGATGATCGACACTTTCGCAGAGTGGACGCCGTGAGCGGCACGTTCAGCTTCGACCTTCCGGACTGGGTCGAGGACGCCGTTTCGATGCGGCCCGCAGACCTCAGCGATGTGGAGGACCGAATGCGCTTCGTGCTCGGTCTCGCATCGCGCCACGTGTCGAGCGGGACGGGAGGGCCGTTCGCTGCAGGCGTGTTCGACGCCGCCACTCACGAGCTCATCGCTGTGGGGGTGAACCTCGTGGTGCCGTCGTCGTCCCCCGTCGCTCACGCGGAGGTCGTGGCCTTCAGCTTCGCGGGGCAGGCACGCGGCAGCTTCGATCTCGGCGTCGGCGGTCCCACCGAGCTGGTGACCAGCACCGAGCCGTGCGCGATGTGCCTCGGCGCTGTCCACTGGAGCGGTATCAGCCGGCTGGTCAGCTCTGCCCGCGACGAGGACGCCAGAGCGAGCGGATTCGACGAGGGCCACAAGCCGGACCGGTGGGAGAGCGTGTTCGCGGACAACGGCGTCGAAGTGGTCCGCGACGTACTGCGGGCCGACGGAGCTGCGGTTCTCCGCAGCTACGCCGACGGCGGCGGGACGATCTACAACACAGGCGGGCCGGATCTCGATGCATGATCTGCAGCGCGCTGGAACGTCGGTCGGTCGGTATGTGGCGGTGGACAGCCTCGACGCTGCTGCTCGGCTTCTCGCGGAGTATGGCGACGCGGCTCGGATCATCGCGGGGGGGACCGATGTGCTGCTCGAACTCGACAGGGCGGCGGGTGGAACCCTCGACGTCCTCGTGGACATCTCCCGGATCGACGGACTCGACACCATTCAGTTGGTAGACGGGGAGCTGCTGATCGGCCCGCTCACAACGCACAACCAGGTGGCGAACTCCGCTGTTGTTCGCACGCATGCTCTCGCCCTCGCCCAGGCCTGCGACGAGGTCGGTTCGCCACAGCTGCGCAACCGGGCGACCGTCGTCGGCAACGTCGTCACGGCCTCGCCCGCCAACGACACCATCTCCGCCTTGCTTGCTCTCGATGCGTCCGTTGAGCTCCGTTCGACCGATGACCAGCCACGGAGGCGAGTGCCGCTCGGCGCCTTCGTCACTGGCTTTCGCACCGTCGACCTCGCAGCGGGAGAGGTGGTTGCCGGTCTTCGCATCCCCGTCAGGGAGGGGCGGCGTTCCCTGTTCGCCAAGGTCGGACTGCGCAGAGCGCAGGCCATCTCCGTGGTGCATGTCGCTGCAGCCCTCGACATCGAGAACGGAGTGTGTGCAGGCGCCTCCATCGCACTGGGCTCGGTCGGTCCGACCGTTGTCCGCAGCGCACACGCCGAAGAACTCCTGGTGGGATCGGATCTGGACGATTCGATCATCTCGCGGGCCGCGACCGCCGCGGCTGCGGCTGTCTCGCCCATCGACGACCTGCGAGGGACGGCGACGTACCGGTCTGATGTCGTCGACGTCACCGTCCGGCGCGCCATCTCTGCTCTGGTCACAGGGATCGAGGACTTGGGATCGCCGACGCCGACGCTGTGGGGAGGGCGACCCGGTGGGCGATTCGCCACGACCGGAGCCTCAGACGGCTCTGATCTGTCGGTGTCCGTCAATGGTCGGCAGGTGATCGGCCATGTGGGAGGAGAGGAGACGCTTCTCGACTGGCTCCGCGAACAGCGCACCGACGACGGTGGCTGGCTCGGCGGCACCAAGGAAGGATGCGCAGAAGGCGAGTGCGGGGCCTGCACTGTTCGGCTCGACGGGATCGCCGTGATGTCCTGCTTGGTTCCGGCGGGCCGCGCCCACGGCTGCGACGTGACGACGATCGAGGGAATCGGCGGCGCTGATGGCGGTGCATCAACGCTGCAGCAGGCGTTCGTGGCGTGTCATGGCGCGCAGTGTGGCTTCTGCACCCCAGGATTCATGGTGTCGGCGGCGACGCTTCTCGATGAGGTGCCGGACCCCTCCGACGATCAGATCCGA
>CAYUBX010000077.1:0-9460 GCA_964443165.1 uncultured Acidimicrobiales bacterium | reverse complement strand
CGGGGAACTCGGGCCGGAAGGTCGTGTCCCAGAGGTGGGATCCCCGGACGAACTCGAGCGAGCTGGACTCGGCGTCGGCCGCCGTTAGTGCGACCCACGACGAGCACACCTGCGTCCCGTCGACGGCCCAGTACGGCCGGTCCTGGTGCCACGCGAACTGCTCTTCGGTCCCGGGGTCCTTCACGAAGACGTGCTCGAAGTAGCAGCGCACCACCTCGGAGTCCATGGCGTCCGCCGCCATCTTGGCGAGGGTGGGGTCGTCGAGGAACCCGCGGAACACCTTGTCGCGAGGGAAGAGGTGACGGTCCTGGAAGAACATCCCCGGCTTGTCGGTGGGGGTCATCGACCCGCCGCGCCGGCTCGGCTGGGTGATGAGGCGGTCCACCGCTTCGGTCATCGCGTCCACCGATGCGGGGTCGACCGCCCCCGTCACGTGCACGACGCCATCGGCGCGGAACCGGTCGATCTCGTCGTTGGTGAGTTGTCGCACGTCGCACCTCCTGGGTGATCAGTTGAGCACGCCTGCGGGTTGCTGAGGGCTTCCGACCTCGGCGAGGTCGATCACGTCGGAGTCGGACAGGCTGGTCCGGATGTCGGTGTCGGCGACTGCGGGCACGTCGGGACACCACAGCAGCATCGCTTCCTCGAGCGTCCGCTTGACGGTGGTCGCGACCTCGACCGCTTCGGATCTGTCGCACTCGACCAGGACCGAGTCGTGGACGGTCTGCACCCCGACGGCCGAGGAGTGACGATCGCGCAGTCGCTCGTGCAGAAGCCCGTATGCCTCGAGCATCACATCGGCGACGCCGCCCTGGATCGGCGCGTTGCGGTAGGCGTTGCCCATCCGGCCGACCCGCTCTCGCAGCGAGCGGTTCAGAAGCGTTGCCGTTGCCGCCTCGCCCATCGTCTGGGTGACTTCGTCGACCACCGCTCGGCGGAGTGCACGGTCCTCGAGGAGCTTGTCGGCGGCCGCGCCGCCCAACAGCTCGCCCGCATCGTCCTCGAATCGCGTTCCGAGGCGGGCGGTGAGGTTCGCCCGAACGCGGGCCGGGCCCTCCTTGGGGGAACGAACTGCGATCGCGGACGCGCTCGCCAGCAATCCCTCGGTGTGGATCGTGAACTGCTGCCGCCGACCGGCCAGCGTGTGCGACGAGAATCCGAAGGGAGTCCCGTCCATCGTCAGGGCGACGGGCGCGTTGAACGACAGCACCCAGGCGACCTCGTCGAGGGCGTGCTCGTTGCGCAGCCGTTCGTGGACCTCTTCGGCTGTCGGCCACCGCTGTGCCTCGTCACGGAAACTGCGCCGCACCGTCCGTACCAGCGGCCACAGGCGGTGGAGCAGCAAGGTGAGCGACCAGTCCATCTCGGGCAGCGAGGCGGCGAGATCTTCGATGTAGTCGTCGCGTTCGGTCACCCAGGCTGCGATCTGCGGGTAGGCGCCGAGGTAGGAGTCGAGGAGGTCCTCGCCCTCGTCGCGGTTCGTCGTCACGCCGCTCTGGCTGAGGCTCTTCGCGAGGCCTGCGCCGCGCTGGCCGTACACGATTCCGAAGTTGATCCGTTTCGCCTTGGCCCGGAACTCGTCGTAGGCGGCGGGATCGGAGCCCCGGAGATCCTCCATCGCAACGCCGAACATCCGCTCGGCGGTGGCCTCATGGATGTCGAGGCCGTCGACGAAGGCCTGGCGGAGGCTCACGTCGCCGGCGACGTGCGTGACGAACCGCAGCTCCGCCTGGCTGAGGTCGGCGTACACGAACACCCGCTCGGGATCGTGGGGCCGGATGTGCGGCTTCATCTTCGGGGTGAAGTTCTGGGCGTTGGGGTTGCGGCTGGCCAACCGGCCCGTGTTGGTGCCCACGACCTGGAGGTACTCCGGGTGGAGCCGCCCGTCGGCGTGGAGGTGCTCTCGGATGGTGTCGCCATAGGTCGAGAGGATCTTGGTGATCTCGCGGTGTTCGAGCAGCAGCTCGGAGAGTTCGCCACCGATGTCGGCGAGCACCGTGGCTGTGAGGGAGTCCGTCGGGAGGAGCAGCCGGTGTTCGTCGTGCTCCCGCGAGGCCCAGTCGCGGACGAGGTCGGGGGCGTGCTCGTTGAGAATCTCCTTCACGTGCCGTTCGCTGGCCGGATTCCACGTGGGTTCGAGGTGCTCGCTGAACAGGGAGGCCTGTCCGCCGCCTGTTCGCTCGGCGAGGGTGCCCATCACCGCTCGGAGGCGATCGTCCATCTCGGTCAGTCGGTGCTGCCACCCCTCCCAGTCGAACGGGAGGCCTGCCCGCTCCATGTGATCGAGGAATGGCCGGGCGCGTTGTTCGAGTTCGCACACACGGGACAACCCCTCGTCCGCGACGCGACGGCGGATGACGTCGGCGACCCACATCGTTTCGACGGCGTCTGCCGCCGCGTATGCGATCTGCTCATCGGTGAGGCGATCCGCTGCCGTGTACGACAGCTGGGTCGTGCCCTTCCCCTCGGCGTGGATCCCGAGGTACCACTCCGCTGCCCAGGCGAGGCCGTGGTAGAAGCCGAACCCGCTGATGCCCTGGTGGATCAACGCGTCCGCGAGCTGCGCGTCCCACCAGACCGGCGAGTCGACCTCTTCGCCGGCCCGGCGAGCGACCTCGATGACGTCGCGGTCGATGACCCGCGCGTCGAAGTCGGCGTTCCATGCGTCGGCGTGAACCCCTGAGAGCGCGCGGGCCAGATGGGTGCGATCCACGAGGCTCACGTCGACGACCCACGCGCGCTCGGTTCCGTCGGCAGCTCGGGTTGCGGCGCTGATGACCCGAAGCGGTCCGGGCCCGCGGTCGACGCCCCGAGGATCGAAGACCGTCTCGGTGTCGATCGCGCAGGCGACGGAGCCGAGCAGGTGGCTTCTCAGCTCGTCGAGCAGCCCCGGTCCCACGAAGGTGAGGGGGACATCGCTCGGTGACCGATCCGTACGGGGTCGCGGGTCGTAGGGAGCAGCCACCGGGCCACCCTATGCCTGCGGGGCGGTGCTCCCGCCGAGCTCGGACAGTCGGCGAGGGAGTTCGTCAATCTCGGGTTCGGTGAGGTTGGCGAACGACATCCGAAGCATCGACTGGTCGGTCGGCGTGAACGCCGTGCCAGGGATGACCAGGACGTCGTGCTCGAGCACCAGTCGTCGCACCACGTCGTCGGTGGGCGCATCGATGCTGTGACGCACCCACCCGAAGTAGGCACCGGTCGACACGATCTCGACCCCGCCCGGGCTGTCGGTCATCGCCGCGACGAACCGCGTCTCCAGTCCTCGGATCCTCTCGACCTGGTCATCTCTCCACTCGATGGCGTGGCGGAGTCCGGCGAGGGCGGCTTCCTGCCCGATGCGTGGCGCGCTGATGGCGATGCAGTCGAGCACCTTGAGCGCCTCGGTCACCATCGCGCGGCCGCCGACGAGCGCCCCGACCCGATATCCGGGGATGGCGAAGTCCTTCGAGAAGCTGTGGAGGCTCACCACGTGCTCGCCCCAGTCGGCCTCGTCGAAGAGGCGGTGTGGCGGACCGTCCCGGTCGCGGAACATCCGATACGTCTCGTCGATGACGAGCACCACACCGCGCCGGCGGCAGAGTTCCCCGAATGCATCGATCACCGCAGGCGGGACCGTCACGCCACTGGGGTTGCCCGGGGTGACGAGCACCAGCAGTCGCGTGTTCGGCTGGATCAGCTCGTCGGCGGCTGCCGGGTCGGGGATCAGATCTGGGCCGGGAACGAGATGCGAGACCTCGACGCCCTCGACCCTCAGCCACATGTCGTGGTTGAAGTAGTGAGGCGACACGAGGATCGCGTGATCACCGGGTCCGGCGAGAGCGGACGCGGCGATGCAAAACGCCTGGTTGCAGCCGGCGGTGATGAGGACGTTGTCCGCCGCGAAGTCTGCCTCGTAGCAGCGGCGAAGATCCTCGGCGAACACCTCTCGCAGCGGCGGGAGTCCGGGCTGCGGGGCATAGCGGCCGGTGTCCGGTTCCTGGGCGGCGTCGGCGATTCGCTGCGCCACCACCTCCGCGGGAGGGAACGACGGAGCTGCCTGCGACAGGTCGAGCAAGGGCCGCTCGTTGGTTCGCTGCGGTACCAGGGCGTGCGCTGCGCCGATGGGAGAGTGGATCAACGACTCGACGCGGGATGCGAACTCCATCAGCTGTCCGGTCCTCCGCCCTGCTTCGACTTCCGGTACTCGGCGAAGTCGGCGCGGGTGTTCTCGTGCGGGAACGGGACGTCAGGCACTTCCAGACCGAGCCGCTCGCAAATCGGTGTCCAGCCGTCAGCTGCGCACCATTCCAGAAGTCGATCCGCAGGGACGCCCCGCCTCACCGCATCGTTGTGTTCCTGGGCAGCCGCGATCGCGGCCTCTTTGTCGAGGAGCTCGGTGGTGAACCGACTCCGACAGATCGCCCGGAACATTCGACCGAGCGCCTTGTCCGACTCCGACGGCGTGACGGACGGATCCGGCGGACTGAAGATCGTGTTGCGGGCCGAGTCGTACCAACGCTCGTGGTCGCGGACCGAGAGAAGCACGAGAGCATCGGGAAACGCCTCCATGAGCTCCGGCCAGAAGGACGCGCCAGGCCAGTCGACCTGGGCGGCGTAGCCCTCGAACACCCGGTTCCAGTCGGGCATGTCACCCTCGGCTGCCTGATGCCACCAGCCGATCTGGTCCGGCTTGCCGAGGACTTCGAACATGTGATGGCAGGGAGTGCCCAGCAGGTGCTCGAGCGCCCTCTTGAGGCTGGTGGTCCCGGTGCGTCCGACGCCCGCTCCGATCACCTGCAGCGTCACGTGTACGGCACCTCGATGAAATCGCGGTCCTCGCCGGCGTCTGGTCCCTCGGCGGATTCCGTTTCGAGGAGGTCGAGCAGCCGGGTCGCGACAGGCCCGACGGTACCGTCGCCCACCGGCACGCCGTCCCAACTCGTGATCGGGAAGATGTGAGTGTCGCCCCCGCTCAGGAAAATCTCCCGCGAGCCCGACCCTCGACGATCGTCTGCTCGAACGGGTTCCTGGGAGACCGAGCGGATGAGCCCCTCGGGGACGAGGTGGCTCTCTGCGAGCTGGAGGACGCGACGCACGGTGGTTCCGCTCAGGATTCCGTCGAACGGCGGCGTCACGAGATCACCGTGCGGTGTGACGAACGTGGCGTTGAGGACACAGGCTTCGGCGAGGTACCCGTCGGGCTTCACGAGGATGCCGAAGTTGCCCCCGCGGTCCACCGCCTCCATGTGGTTGAGCACGTTGAGTAGGTAGTTGTTCGACTTGATGGTCGCGAGCAACTCGGGCTTCATCGGCGTGTCGATCACCGTGGCTTCGTTGAAGCCGTCGCGCATGAGGTCGACCCCACCGATGAGGAGGTGGCCGGCGTCGAAGATCACGCAGTAGAAGCACGGCTCCTCGCACTCGAGGGGGCTGAAGCTGAACCCACCCGGGCCCGGGCTCAGCCAATAGCGCACCGATCCGTCGCGCAGCCCAGACGCGGACGCGGTGTCGATCACCATCTCGATCAGGTCGTCCTTGGTCCACTCGTGCTCGATGCGCGCCAGCGACGCGCTGCGAAGGAGCCGATCCATGTGGATGCCGAGGCGGTAGAGGCGGCCATTGGCGAGGGTGCACGTGTCGAACACGCCGTGCCCGCGGTGCACCAGGTGGTCGTCGATCGGCAGCGCCATGAGCGCGGGGTCGGTGATGACCCCACCGAGGTAGGAGCTGAACATGGCTCGCAGCGGGTTTCCCGCCGAGCGCCGCTTCTGCAGGTGTTCGACCACTTCGTCCGAAGTGAGGATGCGACGTGTCGGGCGATTCACCCCGCCGAATCTAATCCTCACCGACGGCTGCGGAAGGGTGGGGGTCCGGAATCGAATAGCGTCTCGGACGCCGCCTCACCAGGAGACACCGTCCATGGCCGACAAGCCCAGCTATCTCGGAATGCTCAACGCGATCGCCGTTGCGGAGACCTCCGCCGCGAGTGTCTTCTCGGATTGGGCCGACTCCACCAGCGACAAGCGGCTCGAGAAGACGCTGCGCCTCGTCGCTATGCGCGAGGCAGAGCATGGGCTCGCCTTCGCGAAGCGAGTGATGGAACTCGGGTACGAGGTGCGCGATCCGGAGGGTGATCCCAGCGCGGCCCTTCGCAAGATCGCCGAGTCCAAGCGCACCGACCTCTCCAAGCTCCGCGCGATGAAGTTCAACCGTTCACCTGGAGGCCCCGACGTCTTCGATTCGATGTTCGGCGACAAGACCATCGACCCGGTGACCGGCGGCCTCCTCGGCCGTTACATCGCCGAAGAGCGCGACACGGGCTTCAAGCTCAAGGCGGAGTTCGACCGGCTCGACGCCCGTGACAAGAAGGCCAAGGAGCGGGCCGCAGCTCGCGCCAAGGCGAAGAAGTAGGCGCGAGTGTCGGGAGCGTTTCAGATCGACGTCTCGCAGCTCGCGCACGACCAGCGCGAGCTTCTCGAACAACTGCTGCAGGGAGAGGGCATCGTCCACGAGTGGGACGGCGCCACGCTCCGCGTGGGCCCGGGCGCCGGCGCTCGTGCCCGCGAGCTTGTCGACGCTCTCGATGACGGGTCGAGCGACGACGGGGTCGACGCAAGCGATGTGAGCTTCGGCGAGCGATTCGCGACGCGCGTCGTTGGCTTCTTCCGCCGTGGGGAACGCGACGCCGACGACTGAGCGGGCGGGCCCTCAGCGGCCCTTCAAGGTCTCGACGACGGGAGCGAATCCCTCGGGGTCGCGGATCACGAAGTGGCTGATGCCGAGGGTCTCCCGCAGGCTCTCGACCTTTTCCACCAACTGGTCGAGTGTCCCGCAGAGGACGAAGGGCGTCGCCGCGATGGTCTCGACGTCGAGCCGGAGTCGGTCCATGAGGTCCTCGGGGCGCGGCGCGTCGTCTCCGACCCCGCACACCTGAACGAGTGCTGACCGTTCGATCTCGTGGTTGCGGTCGCCGGCGGCGTCGGCGAGCCAGCAGGCGCGTTCGACCAGATCTGCCATCGCGAAGCCACCTCCGCTCGGGGTTCCGTCAGGCGCGTGGGTGAGGCCCGTGAACTGGAAGATGTCGGCGTGACGGCCGGCGAGGGCGACGACCCGCGGGCCGTGCCCACCGATGAGGAACGGCAGGCGCTCCTGGACGGGCATCACGCCGAGTTCGTCGATGGACACCGTGTGGTGCTCGCCCTCGAATGTGCAGGCCCCCCTGTCGAGCAGCGAACGCAGGATCGTGAGGCACTCCCCGAAACGCGTCACGCGTGGACCGGGCGGGAGCAGGGGCATCCCCAGCGCGTCGTGCTCCCATTGCATGTACCCGGTGCCGAGACCGAGGACGAGGCGACCCTGGGTCATTCGATCCACGGAGGCCGCCGTCCTCGCCAGAAGCCCCGGCTGGTGGAACTCGTTGTTGAGCACGAGCGGCCCGACGCGCAGGCTCTCGGTCGCGCCGGCCCCGACGACCAACGGGACGAAGGGGTCGGGCCGCCCGCCGCTCAGGGACTCCCCGCCGACGTGGTCGAACGAGAACAGCTCCTCGTATCCGAGCGACTCCACGAGCTGGGCGTGACGCCGCATGCCGTCGACGTCATCGAAGGGTCCGCCCTGCACAGCGAAGCGAAATGGTCTCATCGACTCTCCCCGGGTCGCGCGTGGTCACGCTAACGACGGCGAGTCCCACCGGCATTCCCACCTCGTGACCATCCAATCGAGGCCGTAGCCTCGGGACGGTCATGTCCGAGCAGCGACGATTCCATGTGACGACCCTCGGGTGTCCGAAGAACCAGGTCGACACGGACAAGATCACCGGCACCCTCGTCGACGACGGGATGGTCGAGGCGGACGATGCAGCCTCCGCCGACCTTGTCGTGGTGAACACCTGCGCCTTCATCGAAGAGGCGCGGCAGGAGTCGATCGACGCCATCCTCGCCCTCGACGACGAACGTGCCGACGGGTCGCGGCTGGTGGTGACGGGCTGCATGGCGGAGCGCTACGGAGAGGAGCTCGCCGAGGCCCTGCCCGAAGTGGATCGGATCGCCGGCTTCGGCGTGCCCGTTCAGCTCGGCCGCAAGCCCGAGGGGCTCACGGCCGCCGCGGCGGCGCCGCTTCCGGAGTTCGATCTCCTCAACGTCCGTCGTCCTCGTTCGGACCTGCCGTGGGCATACGTCAAGATCGCCGAGGGCTGTGATCGCACCTGCGGGTTCTGCGCGATCCCGTCGTTCCGCGGCCCGCAACGAAGCCGTGACATCGAGGAGGTCCAGGCCGAGGTCGACGAGCTCGCCGCCCGCGAGATCGTCCTCGTCGCGCAGGACCTCGCGTCGTACGGCAAGGACCGACGTCGCCGTGGTGCGATCGTGCCGCTCGTCGAGGCAGTGGCGCGCGAGGTCGATCGAGTGCGGCTGCTGTACCTCTACCCGAGCGACCTCTCCGACGAGCTCGTCGATTCGGTGCTCGCCTCGGGCACGCCGTACTTCGACCTCTCCCTGCAGCACGTCTCCAAGGACCATCTCCGTCGGATGCGGCGCTGGGGCGACGGCAGACGGTTCCTCGATCGCATCGCGACCATTCGTGAGCGCGAGCCGGAGGCGGCGTTCCGATCGAATTTCATCGTGGGGTACCCCGGTGAGACCGAGGACGACCAGGCCGAGCTGGTGTCATGGATCGAGGAGGCGCAGCTCGACTGGTGTGGCTTCTTCGCCTACTCACCTGAGGAAGGAACGTACGCAGCCGATCTCGATGCCCAGATCGACCACGGCCTCGCGCTCGAGCGCCTCGCCGAGTTGTCCGAGATCCAGGACGGCATCACCGCCTCGCGTCGCGACGCGCTCGTGGGGTCGACCGTGCGTGTCCTCGTGGACGAACCCGGCATCGGGCGCAGCCATCGCGAGGCACCCGAGATCGACGGTGTGGTCCACGTTGCCCACGAACGGACGGTGGGGGAATTCCACGAGGTCGTGGTCGGGTGGTCCGACGGCCCTGACGTCGGCGAGGGCGCAGGCGGCCCTGACGTCGGCGAGGGCGCAGGCGGCCCTGACGTCGGCGAGGGCGCAGGCGGCCCTGACGTCGGCGAGGGCGTGAGTTGAGCAACTGCAGGGGCGACCTAGGCTGCGGGCGTCATGAGCGGGGGTGAACCAGAGCGCGAGCCGATGTACGGCCCCACCGCGCTCGCGACGCCCGCCAACTTCGTCACGGTCGCGCGGATTCTGGCGACGCCGATCTTCATCGTGATGGTGGCGAGGAACGAGCCGTCGTGGGCCACGTTCGCCGTCGGCTTCGTGATCGGGATCACCGATTTCGTCGACGGCTACCTCGCGAGGCGCCAGGGCGAGACGCGGTCGGGTGCGTTCCTGGATCCGCTGGCCGACAAGGTGCTCGTGCTGGGTGGGTTCGTCGCCCTGGTCGCCAACGGCCAGTTTCACTGGGCGCCGGTCACGATCATCGCGGTGCGCGAGCTCGCGATCAGCGCGTA
>CAYUBX010000076.1:4591-9470 GCA_964443165.1 uncultured Acidimicrobiales bacterium | reverse complement strand
CGAGGGTGCGATGGAGGCTGGGATCCGCCTCGTGATGACACCCGGAGTGCTCGCCGTTCTGCACGCTGAGACGTTCGGTGCCGCCGGGAGCCGCATCGATCACATCGCCGAGTTGCACCGGAGATCACACGATCCTTCCGGCACGCTGACGATCGGGTTCGCGCCGCACAGCGCGTACGACCTCGGCGTCGAGTACTGCGCGGAGCTGGCGGCCGCGGCGCGTGACCTGGACGCCCTGCTCCACATTCACGTCGCGGAGACGCGAGACGAGGGTGCCGAACTCGAGGCGGCTGGAGGAGCGTCGACCGTCCAGCTGCTTGCCGATGGGGGTGTGTTCGGCGGCCGCGTGCTCGCGGCACACAGCGTGTGGCTCGACGACGCCGACCTCGACACCTACGCCGAGCTCGGGGTCGCCGTCGCGCATTGTCCGGTGAGCAACATGAAGCTCGGCTCGGGAACGGCTCCGGTTCCGGCGATGCGGGCGAGGGGGATCCCGGTCGGGCTGGGGACAGACGGACCGGCGTCCAACGATGATCTCGACCTCTGGCAGGAGCTGAAGTTCGCTCCGTTGCTGCAGCGGGTGACATCGCTCGACGCGGCGGTCATGGGACCCCGGGACGCCCTGACGATGGCGACGCGCGAGGGCGCTGCCGCCCTCGGTCTCGACCATGTGGGTTCGCTGGAGGTGGGCAGGCGCGCCGACATGATCCGGCTCGACATCGATGACCCCGCCTTCGTCCCCGTCAGCAACGACGACGAGCTGATCGCCCACCTCGCGTGGTCGGCCGGATCGCGACACGTGACCGACGTGTGGGTCCAGGGACGCCCGGTCGTCGCGGATCGGACGTGTCTCACGGTCGACGGTGCCGCAGCCGTCGCGGAGGGTCGCGCCCGTGGCCTCCGCCTCGCCCGCGAATCGGGCACCTGATCGACGGCGTGGGACGATGAGGTGATGATCGGCATCATCGCGGGAACCGGGTACTACGACCTTCCCGGCCTGTTACGGCGGGAAGAGCGCGCGGTCGACACGCGATACGGCCCCGCGTCTGTTCTGACGGGCCTGTGGCACAGCACTCCGGTCGCGTTCGTTCCGCGGCACGGCGGTGATCACTCCATCCCCCCGTCTGCGATCAACTACCGCGCCAACATCCGCGCGCTCACCGACCTCGGGGTCGAGGCGATCTTCGCCGTCAACGTGGTGGGGTCCATGATCCCCGAGAGCGGTCCCGGAGCGTTCGTGCTTGTGGACGACTTCCTCGAGTTCACGACCGGCCGCGAGTGCACGTTTTTCGACGCCCCGGGTGAGGTGCGCCACACCGACGTCACCGAGGCCTATGACCCTGCGTTGCGGTCAGTGCTCGGGCGCGCGGCCGCGATGGAGGGGATCGATCTCGGCAGCGGCGCGACATACGTGTGCACCAACGGGCCGCGCTTCGAGACGCCGGCGGAGATTCGCATGTACACCGCGATGGGAGGGGGCGTGGTCGGGATGACGGGCTACCCCGAAGTGGTGTTGGCCTGCGAAGCGGCGATTCCTTATGCGGCTGTGGCCGTCGTCTCCAACGTGGCGGCGGGAATGGGGGACGGAGCGATCTCCCATGACGAGATCTGGGAGATGCTCAAGGCCACGAAGGACCCGCTGTTCCGGCTGTTGGGGCGGGCGGTCCAGCTCCACTCGACGGGTGAGTGCTGACCGGTGGTGACCGCCGTCGGACTCCTCGGGGACGAGCCAGCGCCCTTCCGATGGACGATGGGGGTGAAGCCCCTCGCGCTCGATGACTGGCTGGTCCAACCGGACGATCTCGCGGTCGCCGAGGCCGACGCTCGAGAGATCGCCGCGAACCTGGACCTCGGCCGCGGGGTCTTCGCTCTCGCCAGTTCAGAGATCGCGGCAGGCGAGGTGCTCGAGGCGGTCGCCGAGCAGGTGGGAACGAGCCCGCCTCGTGACGAGGGCCGCCCGCTGCTCGCGGCGCGGCGTTTGATCCACGAAGACCTCTGCCTGCTGGAGCGCCGCGATGGGCACTGGTGCCTGACGGCCACCGCCGTCGCGGCACCGACGGCGTGGGACATCGAGTCGAAGATGGGTCGGTCGCTCGACGAAGTGCACGCGCCGGTGCCGCGCTACGCGAGCGACCTGAGCGATCGCATGAACCGCTTCTTCGACCGGCTCGATCCGGACCGTCCGGTCTGGCGGGCCAATCGCACCGTGACGCCGTACCCGCAGCTGTGGATCGACGTTCCGACCCGTGGCGAGAGTCCGGATTCGGGCATCACCGCGGACAACGCGGGGGAACGGCTGTGGTTGCGCGTCGAGCGACAGACGCTGCGGAGGTTTCCGCGGTCGGACGGCATCGTGTTCACCATCGGGATCCACCGTCAGCGCATCGACACTCTGCTCGCGCACCCGGGCGCGCTGGATCGGTTGATCACCGGGATCGCAGCGATTCCCGCCGACGTGGGGGAGTACAAGGCGTCGACCGTCGACCACCTCGACGAGCTGCGCGCCTGGGCAGCAGCACACGCAGCCTGACGTCTGGTCAGCCGGCGCCACTCGCCGACTGCATCGCCTCCCACACCCGCTGCGGGGTCGTCGGCATGTCGACGTGGCGAACACCGAGATGGGCGAGCGCGTCGATCACGGCGTTCTGCACGGCAGGCGTCGCGCCGACCGTGCCGGATTCGCCGATCCCTTTCGCTCCGAGGGGGTTGATGTGCGTCGGGGTCTCCAACACGATGCGCTCGAACATGGGGAGTTCCGTTGCGGAGATGACCGGGTAGTCGGCGAAGTTCGCGGTGAGCGGGTTGCCGTCGTCGTCGTAGGTGAACTCCTCCAGTAGTGCCTGGGCCACGCCCTGGGCGAGCCCGCCATGCACCTGGCCGTCGGCCAGGAGTGGGTTGAGGATCACCCCCGCGTCGTCGCATGCGACGAGCCGCTGGACGGTGACCTCACCTGTGTCCCGGTCGACCTCGACGACGGCGAGGTGCGTTCCGAATGGAAAGGTGGGCCCCTCCGAGTCGAAGACGTCCTCCGCGTGGAGAAGGCGTGGCCCGTCCGATGAGCCGGCGAGCTGCTCGGCGACCTGTGCCCAGTCCACCCCGACGGCGGGAGTGCCGACGACGTGGAAGTTGCCGGTCGCGATGTCGAGCTCCAGATCCTCCTCGGAGGCTTCGAGCAGGTCGGCCGCGACCCGCTTGGCCTGCTCGACGAGGTCGGCGGACGCGTCCCACAGTGCGGCGCCCGCGAGCTGCACCGATCGCGATCCACCCGTCACCCCGCCGATGGGGATCTCGTCGGTGTCGCCGTGGATCACCTCGATGTCGTCCATCGCGACGCCCGTGGCGTCTGACACGAGCATCGCCCAGCTGGTGTGATGGCCCTGGCCGTACGGAGATGAGCCGGTGCGCACCAGGAGCCGACCACCCGGCCGGAGTTCGACTCCGCCCCACTCGGACCGACTGGCCCCCGCGGTGCGCTCGACGTAGGTCGCGAGACCGATCCCGATGTAGGGCTCGTCGGTGGTCTCGAGGCGACGGGCTTGCTCGGCGCGGAGCGACTCGTAGTCGCCGGCTTGGAGCGCGGCGTCGAGGCTCGCCTCGTACTCACCGCTGTCGTATGGACTACCGGTGGGCGTGCTGAGGGGGAACGCAGCAGGCGCGAGAAAGTTGCGGCGCCGCACTTCTGCGGGGTCGCGGCCGATCTCTCGGGCGAACGCGTCCACGGCCCGCTCGATTGCGGCTGCCGCTTCGGGCCGCCCGGCACCGCGGTAGGCGCCCACCGGCGTGGTGTTGGTGACCACGGACACCGAGGAGAAACCGACGCTCGGGATCTCATAGCAGCCGGTCAGCATCGCGCGCCCGTTGCCCGGCAGGCCGGCGCCACCCATCGGGTATGCCCCGGCGTCCTGGACGATGTGCAGGTGGTAGGCCTGGATGTCGCCCTCGCGGGAGCCTCCGATACGGCAGTACTGCACCTGGGCGCGCCCGTGACCGAGGCCGACCATGTCCTCGGTGCGCGACGGCACCCATCGCATGGGCCGCCCGTGGCGCTTCGACAGCCAGCCGAGCAGTGCCTCCTCGGGGTAGGGACGACCCTTCGCCCCGAAGCTCCCTCCGACGTCTTGACTCACCACGCGGAGTTGATCGCGCTCGATGCCGAGAACGGCCGCGATCCCCGCTCGAACCGGGTGCACACCCTGACCGGCGTTGAAGTGGTGGATGCGATCATCGTCGCGGTGTTCGGCCAGGCCCAAGCGTGTCTCGATGGGCGCGGGGGCCAGCCGGTTGTTGACGGTGCGGACGTCGACGACCACCTCACACGTATCGAAGTCGGCCTCCAGCTCACCCGAGTCCATGCGGCAGACGACGTTGCCCTCGGCTGTGCCGTCGAAGAGGAACGTGTCGGTCTCGAGGCCCTTTTCGGCGTCGACCACCGCGGGCAGGGGCTCGTAGTCGATCTCGACGAGCTCGGCTGCGTCGCGGGCTGCCTCGACCGAATCCGCGACGATGGCGACGACCGGTTCCCCGACGAAGCGCACCCGCCCGTCGGCGAGGAGCGGCCGGCTCATCGCCGGATCGAACGCCGGGCTCGCCATGGGGTAGTGACCGAGGTCGATCTCGGCGTTGGTGAGGATCTCGACGACGTCAGGGGCCGATGCTGCGGCGCTGACATCGATCGACAGGATCTCGGCGTGCGCGACTGTGGAGACGACGTAGTGCACGTGGGCGACCCTGTCGAGGCGGCGATCGGCGACGAAGACCCCGTTGCCACGAACCAGCGGGTCGTCCTCGCGCCGTCGAATGGGCGTTCCCCGCAGAACCATCGTGACCTCCTGTGGCTGTCGAGCCAGGAGAGTCTGCCATTCCGCCCGGCGACGCTGGC
>CAYUBX010000076.1:0-4491 GCA_964443165.1 uncultured Acidimicrobiales bacterium | reverse complement strand
CACCATGGTCGGATCGTGCTGTTCCTCGGCCCCTCCTCTCGCGCCGTCCGGCGCAGTCCGTTGCGATTCGCGGCGGCGCTGGCTGCGGCCGCCCTCGTTCTCGGGGCGTGTTCGGGCGGCGGCGATTCGGCCGAGGACGGCGTTGCGCCGACGACGTCGGTCGCTGCGGAGTCCGGTGAGTCGCCGTCCACGGTCGCTGACAGTCCGGCCTCGCCGAGCGGTCCTTCTCGCGGTGGAACGCTGACCGTTCTCATCCAGGAGGACCCCTCGCCGATCGTCGGGTGGACGCCCTGGGATCACGTCTGCGCGTGGGGGTGTCGCAACGTTCTCGACCAGGTGCTCGAGACACTGACCGTGGTGTTGCCGGACGGATCCATCGAGCCCTGGCTGGCCGAGTCGGTGACACCCAATGAACAGCTGACCGAGTGGACCGTGGTGTTGCGCGATGGAGTGACGTTCAGCGACGGTCAGCCGATGACGGCGACCAACATCAAGCGCGGCCACGATGACTTCGTGCAGAACGGCAAGGCCACGGAGGGTCTGCTGCGCGATGCGCGCATCGTGGGTCTCGAAGTCATCGACGAACGCACCCTCGTGTACGAGCTGAGCGCACCGAACGCGGGGCTTCCAGCAGCGTTGGCCGGTCCCGCTGGTCGGGTCTTCTCCGTGGACGCGGCGTACGCCAACCCGGCTGCGTTCCTGCGGGCTCCGGTCGGATCCGGACCTTTCGTGTTCGAGAGCTGGGAGCTCGGTGAGGATGCGGAGCTGCGGGCCAATCCCGACTACTGGCGTTCCGGCGCCGACGGCGAACGCCTTCCGTTGGTGGACCGCGTCGTGTTCCGTCACGTGGGAGACGAGGAGGACCGGCTCCAGCAGCTGGTTTCGGGAGACGGCCAGGTCAGCCAGACTCGCGCACCGCGTGCCGTCCAGCAGGCCAGGGAGCTCAACCTGACGGTTGTGCCCCGCGTCGAGGACAACATCGGCGCCGTGGTGTTCAACACCCTCGAGCCCCCCTACGACGACGCGCGTGTTCGGCGAGCTCTGCTGCTCGCGACCGATCAGGCCGCGCTTCTCGACGCGTCTGGCGTCGGAGACGTCTCCCCGGCCGCGACCCAGTGGTGGAGCCCCGACAGCATCTGGTACAGCGAGCGCGCCGCAGAGTCGTGGCCCACTTCAGACATCGAGGAGGCCCGCCGCCTACTCGACGAGTACATCACCGACCCGCTCCGGACCGACGAGGAAGAAGAGGGGTCACCGCTGGCGCTGCGGGTGCAGTGCACGGACGACCTCCAACTCTCGAACATGGCGCGGGAACTCGAGCGGCAGTGGGAGACGACCGGCGTCGTCGATGTGGAGATCGAGATCGTCAGCCGCAGCGGTCTCATCCAGCGGGTCGTCGGCGCGGTCACGGATCGACCGTCGTTCTCCGGTGACTTCACTGTCACCTGCTGGCGTCTCGGTGGTGAGTCGGATCCCTGGGCGCTCCTCTCCACTGCCCTGGGCCCGGTGAAGACTTCGCCGTTCAACGTCGCCAACCTCGAGGAGGAGCGGCTGTCCGAACTGGTCACCCTGGTGCAGACGTCGGCCAACGAGGCCACCCGCCATGCGGCGATCGAGCAGATCATGTTGGTCTTCGCACTCGAGGTGCCAGCGATCTATCTCGGCCATGCGACGACCGCGGTCATCGGGAGCGATGAGGTCCGGGGACTCGGGGTGTGGACCCTCCCCGACGGGCGTGAGTTCGTCGGCCACGTGGGCGGCGTCGGACGGTACGCGGAGGTCTGGCGACCGTGACGCACGGCGCGGTCACCCTCGACCGGCTCGGTTGGGGTGCTCGCCACGAAGCGGTCCCGTCGCTCGCAGAGGGGACCGGTCTGAGCCGAGTGGCGATCGAACATCGCGGTGCCTACACGCTTCTCGGCCCTCACGGTGAGCTCGAGGCCTCCGTCGACCCCACCCTGCGCGACGCCGCCGAGGACGACCGCGACTTCCCCACCGTGGGCGACTGGGTGCAGCACTCGCTCGTCGAGCTGGATGACCGGCGGGTGAGCATCACGGCGATCCTCCCGAGGCGTTCGGCGGTGGTGCGTCGGGCACCTGGCCACGAGCCGGTCCCGCAGCTGGTCGCCGCCAACGTCGACGTTCTCGGGATCGTGACCTCGCCAGACGAGGACCTCAACGAGCGTCGCCTGGAGCGTTACCTCGTCACCGCACTCGGCAGTGGCGCTCGTCCGCTCCTCATCCTGAACAAGATCGACCTCC
Source organism: uncultured Acidimicrobiales bacterium (assembly GCA_964443165.1). Classification (GTDB taxonomy): domain Bacteria; phylum Actinomycetota; class Acidimicrobiia; order Acidimicrobiales; family Poriferisodalaceae; genus JAYPWI01. The sequence goes on along the minus strand of CAYUBX010000076.1, from coordinate 2,229 downwards.
TTTCACCGGGTGGCTCCGCTCCCGGTCTCGACGTGGGGGGAGCCGACGTCCTCATCACCAGCGCCGTCTCCGGTGAAGGCTTCGATCGCCTGGAGGCCATGCTCCGCGCGGGCGTCACCCTCGCGTTCACCGGCTCGTCAGGAGTGGGCAAGTCGTCGATCGTCAACCGCCTGCTCGGCGACGACGTGCTCGAGACGGCCGACGTGCGACGAGATGGGCGTGGACGACACACCACCGTTCGTCGTGAGCTTCTCCTCGCGCCCGGGGGCGGGGTGCTCATCGACACGCCGGGCCTGCGCGAGATCAGGCTCTGGGACGACGGTGGGCTGGATCTGGCCTTTCCCGAGATCGTCGCAGCGGCGGAGGAGTGCCGGTTCGACGATTGCCGGCACATGAGAGAGCCGGGGTGCGCTGTGCGCGACGGGATCGAGTCGGGGACCATCTCCGTCGAGCGCCACGCGGCGTACGTCGAGCTGGAGTCCGAGCTGTTCGAGCTCGCCGAGGAACGGGACGACCATGAGCGGCGGAGGCGTCGTCGGCGCGACGCACGCGCGAGTCCCGGTCGTCAGATCGACGACGAAGACCTCAACGACCGGTGAAGCGTGGTGTTCGCTTCTCCATGAAGGCGGTCACGCCCTCCTGGTAGTCCGCGCTGTCGAAACAGGCGCGCACCATGTCCTCGATCGTCGAGAAATCCTGCCGCGACTCGGGCTTCGACCATTCGCTGACCGTCGCCTTCACCGCCTTGAGAGTGAGGGGGGCGTTCTGTCCGATGACGTCGGTCCACTCGCGGATCGCGTCGTCGAGCTCTGCCTTGGGGACAACCCGGTTGACCAGCCCCATCTGGAGAGCCTCTTCGGCGCCGAACCGGTCCGCGAGGAACAGGATCCGCTTCGCGGCCGACGGGCCCACGAGCTGGATGAGCTTGCCGATACCGCCTGCTCCGTATCCGAGACCGAGCCGAGCGGCGGGAATCGTGAACTTGGCGTCGTCCGCGGCAACACGCAGATCCGCAGAGAGCGCCACAGCGAGGCCGCCGCCGATGCAATAGCCGTGGATCATGGCGATCAGCGGCTTGGGCATGTTGGACAGCGCGGAATGGGCTTGGGCGCTGACGTCGTCGTAGGCCTGATTGGCCGAGCTGTCGGCGCGCTGATCGCCGAACTGGCTGATGTCCGCGCCGGCCGCGAACGCCTTCTCTCCGGCACCGCGCATCACCACGGCGCGGATTTCATCGTCGGCCCCGAGCTCGAGTGCGCCGTCGCGGAGCCCATGCCACATGTCGCTGCTGATGGCGTTGGTGCGCTCGGGATGGTCGAGGATGATCCATCCGATCGAGTCGGTTCGTTCGACGTGGACGGTTCCAGGCACCGTTCCCTCCTCAGGCCGAGTGTCCGCCGATCCAGCGGGCGAGGTGACGGTACACGACCGCGATCGAGCCAGACCGACCGACCGGTAGCCTGAGCCGCGCGCCACCCGGCGCGAGTCCTGCTGATGTGTCGCCCCACCCTGTCCCGGTCCAGCCTGCTCGCTGCGCTTCTCGTGGTCGCTGCGGCGTGTGCCGAACCAGCCGTCGAGAACGAGGCGAACCAGACCACTGCGCCCCCGACGACAGAGCCGGCCGGCGCGCCGGTCACGACCGCGCCGGGCTCCACCGGCGAATCCACCGCATCGGTCACGACGCAACCGGCAGCCGATGCCGAAACGACGGTGTCGCCGCTCACGGGCCTCGCGGTCGCCGGCATCACCGACCGACCTGCGCTGGTCGTGAAGATCGACAACCATGACCGAGCGCGCCCCCAGTTCGGGATCAACCGCGCCGACATCGTCTACGAGCAGATCGTCGAGGGTGGGCTCACCCGCTTCGCCGCGGTCTTCCACTCGAGTTCCGCCGCGCCCGTCGGGCCCGTGCGATCGGTTCGCACCGGCGACTTTCCTCTGCTCTCGAATCTCGGCCGCCCCTTGTTCGCCAACAGTGGCGGTAACGAGAGGGTTCTGTCTCTGCTCACGGATGTGGATCTCGTCGACGTGAGCTCCAACAACGCGGGCGGCGCGTACTACCGAGTGGACGAACGGTTCGCCCCCCACAACCTGCTGACGACGACCGACGACCTCTGGGCTGCCGGAGCTGCTGCAGGCGGGGGTCAACCGCCGCAATTCTTCGTCTTCGGTGACCCCGCCACCGCTGCAGGAGCCTCGACCACCGCGGGGGTGATGATCGAATACGGC
>CAYUBX010000075.1:0-9493 GCA_964443165.1 uncultured Acidimicrobiales bacterium | reverse complement strand
GACGGCACGGTCACGATCGTCGCCACAGACGAGTTGATGGCCCGGGCCGAGACCCAGATCCGTCGCGCCGGGTGCGATCCCGGTCTCGTCGCCGGGTCCGGTTCGTCCCTCTCGGGTCCGTGCATGGGCATGGCCTGGAGCTATGACGAGAACGGCGACCCGCTCGACCAGGCGGCCGACTGGAGCTTCGTCAATGCGCCGGTGGACCTGTTCGGTGAGGGTCTCGGAGAGCAGGCGTTCACCAGCGACAATCCTTTCGAGGTCGACGCCAACGGTTTCGTGATCTACACGGGCGTGGCGGGCGGTCTCGAACCGGGTTCGGGTCCCCGACAGCACGACTGGTTCCTGCAGATCAAGCTGTTCGGGATCGGCACCAACGTCGACGTTGGCGGCGACCCCAACAACTCGGGGGAGAATCGCAACGCCGGCGCCGTCAACCTGCGTGACGATCTGCCTGGCCCCGCGAAGATCAACGCGGTGATCGCCGCCAACGGCCAGATGGAGGCCAACGACGGCTTCCGCTGTGTCGGCTCCGGTTTCGTCGATCTCGACGGGCCCATCGATCCGACGCTCCCGGGCGTGGCTCTCGTGGCGCTCGCCGGAATCGGCCTGCTGTTCAACGCCCGGCCGGCTCTCACCTGGGGAGGTGCATGATGGATGCCACCGTTCGCAAGCGTCGTCCGATTCGCGGCGCGATCTGGGGCATCCTGCTCGGACTCGGCCTGGCCGCGATCTTCGTCGGCCAGAAGATCGTGTCCCTCGACTCCGCGATGCCATGGGTGCTGCTGGTGGCCGGCATCGTGATCGGGATCGTGTGGGGAGTGGCCGGCCCGGCCAAGAAACCGGCCGATCGCCCGCCGCGTGAGATCAACAGCGAGGGCCTCGCATGCGAGGAACCTGCCGACGGCAGCGACGCACCAGCCGACGACAGCCAGGACACAGCGGAATCAGAGGACGAGAAGCCGTCCGGGTGACCCGAGTCTGAAGGATGGCCACGCGCGCCCTGCGGAGCGACCACAATGGGGCCGGCGGAAAATCGAAGGGCGGCGATGGCGGGCACCATCAACATCGGGAGTGGAGAGCACGCGGCGCGCGTGTCCGCGCTCGTGGATGCGGTGGGGGCAGACGATCCCCTCGACGTCGAGGCGTTCGCGCAAGCGATCGCGGCATCGATCGAGCTCGGGGGCGGCGAGTCGGTCGCGCGGCAGGATCGCCCCAAGCAGACCTGGTTCGTGGTGGTCGGCGGCGCCGGGTGGATTTCTGGCTCGGGCGTCGCCGGTCGGTCGATCGGTCTCGGCGACACCGTGGGGGAGATGACCCTTCCGAGCGACGCAGATCGCGGGGCGCGAATCACCGCTGATGCGGGCGGCATGGTGCTGTTGGAGATGGACGGCAGTGTCGTGCCGGAGCCGCCGAGCGGTCTCCGTCACCTGGCTCGCACCCGCTGACCCTCAACGCAGGCCGAGCACCTCGTCGAGGCGCCGGTGGAAGTGACGGATGCGGATCTCCTGGTAGTCGCTGAGCACGATGTGGTCGTGCCGCGCTGCACGGAGACCCTTCTGGATGTTGGGCAGGTTGTCCATGTCCTGGTCGATCACCATGCCGAGGGCTTCGAACCCGGGCGCGTGAGTCCAGGACTCGCCCTCGTCGAGCCAGTGCGGCTGCGCGGTCTCGAACTCGCCGTCGTCGGGGATCGGATGCAGGAGCTGCATCTCCATCAGTGAGCGGTTGGGGTCGTTGCCCCACGGCCGGAACCGGTAGACGATCGGCAGCGCCCATCCGCCCCAGGGCGCGAAGTTGGGGAACAGGAAGTACTGGATGCTGTCGAGCATCTCGGCTTCGGACGCGGCGCTCAGGTCGGTGCGCCACTGGCGGCCCAACGACTCCCGGAAGCGGTCGGCCAGCCACGGTCGGGCCACGACGTCGTCTGGCACGGGCCGCCTGTCGTCTTTCGGCAGCATCTTCTGGATGATCCCCGCCAGCTCCGCCTGAGGGACCTGCCCGATGAGGTGGGTTGCGGGGAGAGCCAGCGGTTGGACCAGACGGCTGACGTTCTCGCCGAAGACGTCGTACTTGCAGTCGAAGTCGTTGGCGAACCGCAGCGTGTGCTGGTGGGTCGTCGACACGTGGTAGCCCTCGAGGAACGCCTCCTGGGTGGTCTTCCAGTTGGCGTCGACGACCTGGCAGGCGTGGAACGCGACGTAGCGGTCATCGAGCGGGTATGGCGTGAAGTGATCGTCGAGCGCGCCGGCGTACTCGTGGAACGGTCGGGCCTTCGGATCCGGGTTGATCATCACGAACCCGTCCCAGATCGCGACCTGCGCTTCGGGAAGGCAGAACTCGGCGTGATCCACCTGCGGGAAGTCCCACGACGCTGGCATGCCCCGGAACGTGCCGTCGAGGTTCCACGCGAAGCCGTGGAAGGGGCAGCGGAGGTAGGAGAGGTTGGTCGCCGGCTCGAGGTCGGATGCGCCCGCGAGAGTGGTTCCGCGGTGCAGACAGCTGTTCGCATACGCGCGCACGGGAGAGCTGTCACCGTCAGCGGACGTGCGGACGATGATCCACGACTGGTCGCAGATCTCGTAGACGATGTGATCGCCGACCTCGGGGATGTGGTCGAGCCGACACACCATCTGCCAGACGTGGGGCCACAGCCGTTCGGCCTCGAGATCGTGGAACGCCTGGGAGGTGTAGCGATCCACCGTGACCTGGTCGGCGTCGATCCAGTCGTAGCTCACCTCTATGAGCTGGGCGGGCGGTGCCGTGGGATCCTCGGCGACCACCGTCAGGTACTCGGGACCCGGCGATCGAGCGCCGCCTCGTGCTGCGTCCATGGATTCCTCCCCGTCGGTCGACCACGGTATCGGGGACCGGCGGCGGGCCGTTCGCCGTGTCGGTAGCCTGAAACCACTCGGGGTCGAGGGGGATACGAACATGAGCGGTGACTATGTGATCGGTGTCGGCACCGTCGGCTCGGGCCTGTGGATCAGCTACAACTCCGGCCAGAAGTGGCGTCACATCCAGCGGGGCCCCGAACCCGAGAGCAACGTCCGTGCGCTCGCCGTGAGCCCTCACGATCCGGCCGTGCTGTGGGCGTCGCTCGACAAGGTGGGGCTTTTCCGCAGCGAGGACGGCGCGGGCAACTGGGAGAGGGTCGGGAGCGACTTCGCCACAGACATCTGGTCGATCGGCCTCGACCCCCACGACGCCGATCGGGTCTTCGTCGGCAGTCGCCCAGGTGTGCATCGATCGACCGACGGTGGTGTCACGTTCGAGGAACTGTCCACCTCCATCAGCCCTGACTGCCCGATCGGAGTGTCACGCACGACCAACGTCGTCGTCGACCCCAACAACGCGCAGCGGGTGTGGGCGTCGGTCGAAGTCGACGGGCTCCACCGCTCCGATGACGGCGGTGACACGTGGGAGTCGCTCGGGATGTTGGGGGCGAGCGAGTTCCACAACGATGTCCATGGCTTCGCGCTGCGCGACGTCGACGGGGGCACCGAGCTGTTGGCCACGACGCCCTTCGGCCTCGCCCGCAGCCAAGACGACGGGGCGACCTGGGCGTGGCACGAGTTCGGAGGCTTCCCCGGAGCGAAGTTCGAGTTCGCCTACTCCCGCTGCGTTCGAGCGGTCTGGGGTGACACGATCGTCGTCTGCGTCGGCGACTACATCCCTGGAGCGATCGGAGCGCTCGAGATCAGCGACGACGGCGGCCAGACCTGGCGCCGAGAGGAACTTCCGGTCACCCCCAACTCCACGATGTACTGGCTCTCCACGCACCCCGACCTCCCCGGGACGATGGTGGCCACCTCGGTGTGGGGCCAGGTGTACGTGACAGAGGACCACGCGGCGACCTGGACGAAGCTCGACCGTGACTTCGGCGAGATCCGAGCCGTCGCGATCACCCCGGCCTAGCCTCGCTTCAGAGCGCCGGAGGTCCCGTGCTCAGGCGGGGGCCGGGGCGGCCGAGGAGTTCGCCATGAGTGTGTACGCATTCGACCACGCCCACGAGCGGCCGCCGATGGAGCTGCGGGGCCTGCTCGGAGGCAAGGGGGCGAACCTCGCCGAGATGACGTCGGTGCTTGAGCTGCCGGTTCCGCCCGGGTTCACAGTCAGCACGGACGTGTGCCGCGAGTACCTGCGCAGTGGCTGGCCCGACGATCTCGACGGTGCGCTCGCCCAGCAGATGGGCGGCCTCGAAGAACGGATGGACCGCACGCTCGGCCACGCCGTCGATCCGCTCTTGGTCAGCGTGCGGTCTGGCGCCGAGGTGTCGATGCCGGGGATGCTCGACACCGTCCTCAACCTGGGCTTGAACGACCGGTCGGTGGACGGACTCGCCGTCGCGACCGGGGACGAGCGATTCGCCTACGACTCGTACCGTCGGTTCATCCAGATGTTCAGCCAGATCGTGCAGGGCGTGCCCTCGGATCCGTTCGAGGAGAAGTTCGACAAGGCGCTCGAGTTGGCGGACGTGACGGCGGAGGGCGACGTCCCCGCCGACCTCCTGAAGTACGTGTGCGGACGCTTCCTCGCGATCTACGAGGAGCACGTGGGTGAGTCCTTCCCGCAGGACCCGGTGAGCCAGCTGCGGATGGCCGTCGAGACTGTTTTCTCCTCGTGGAACGGTGCGCGAGCGATCGCCTACCGCAACCGGGAGGGCATCAGCCACGGCCTCGGCACCGCCGTGAACATCCAGGCGATGGTGTTCGGCAACAAGGGTGAAGACAGCGGGACGGGCGTCGGCTTCACCCGCGATCCCTCGACGGGAGCGAACTCCCCGTATGGCGACTTCCTCGTGAACGCCCAGGGTGAGGACGTCGTCGCCGGGACGCACACCACCGAGGACATCGACGCGATGCGAGAGCGCTTCCCGTCGATCTACGACGAACTGGTCGGGGTGTTCGAACGGCTCGAAGCGCACTACCGCGACATGTGCGACGTGGAGTTCACGGTCGAGCAGGGAAAGCTCTGGATCCTGCAGACCCGCGTCGGCAAGCGAACCGGTGCGGCGGCTCTGCGCATGGCGAAGGAGATGACCGCCGAGCCGACGATCTCGCTGAGCCGGGCAGAAGCCGTCAATCGCATCACCGCCGACCACCTCGAACAGGTTCTGCACCCGTCGTTCGAGGAGGCGGACCGAGCGGTTCTCACGTCGGGTCTCGCCGCATCGCCCGGGGCCGCGGTGGGCAAGGTCGTGCTGTCGGCCGAAGCGGCTGCGCAGGCCAAGGCGGAGGGCGAGGACGTGATCCTTGTCCGGCAGGAGACCTCACCCGAAGACGTGCACGGCATGGCCGCGTCCGTCGGCATTCTCACCAGCCGGGGCGGGCTCGTCAGCCACGCTGCCGTGGTCGCGCGTGGGTGGGGCACGCCAGCGGTGTGCGGGGCCGAGGCGATCGAGCTCCACGAGGACCACTTCATGGTGGGATCCCGACGGGTGAACCGAGGCGATGTCATCAGCCTCGACGGGTCCACCGGCGAGGTCATCCTCGGAGCGCTCGAGATGGTGGGCGTCGACCCGCCGCCCGAGTTCGAGGAGATCCTCTCGTGGGCCGACGATATCCGCCGGGGAAAGATGGCTGTGAGGGCCAACGCCGACACCGGTGACGATGCCAGCGTGGGCCGGGACTTCGGCGCCGAAGGCATCGGGTTGTGTCGCACCGAGCACATGTTCCTCGGCGAGGACCGCTTGCCGATCGTGCGCCAGATGATCCTCGCCGACAGCCCGGCCAAAGAGAAGATGGCACTGAGCCGCTTGCGGATGGCTCAGCGGGACGACTTTGTCGAGATCCTCGAGGCGATGGACGGCCTGCCGGTGACGGTGCGGCTGCTCGACCCCCCGCTGCACGAGTTCCTTCCCGACATCGAGCACCTGGTGGTGAAACAAGCGCGGGGATCGTTGTCGTCGGACGAGGCCGAGTTGCTGCGGGCGGCCCGCCTCTGGCAGGAACAGAACCCGATGATCGGGACCCGCGGCGTCCGGCTCGGCTACCTCAAGCCCGGCCTCTATGCGATGCAGGTCACGGCACTGCTCGAGGCGGTGGCCGAGCGAGTCGCCGCCGGAGGCACTCCGGTCGTCGAGGTGATGATCCCGCTCACCGTCACCGCTCCCGAACTCGCCGGCGCACGCCGGTGGGTCACCGACGTGCTCGAAGCGGAAGGCACTGCGGGCGCCGAGATCACGGTCGGCACCATGATCGAGACGCCGCGGGCCGCACTGCGCGCCGACGAGATCGCCGAGCACGCCGATTTCTTCAGCTTCGGCACCAACGACCTGACCCAGCTGACCTTCGGGTTCAGCAGGGACGACGTCGAGGGCCGGATCATGTCGCTCTACCTCGACCAGGGTCTGCTCGACGGCAACCCGTTCGAGTCGATCGACGCGTCCGGGGTGGGGGAGTTGGTCCGTCTCGGCGCTGAACGGGGACGGCTCGCCAAGCCCGGTCTCAAGCTCGGGGTGTGTGGCGAACACGGTGGCGACCTCGCGAGCATCAAGGTCTTCTACGAAGCGGGGGTCGACTACGTGTCCTGCTCGCCGTACCGCGTGCCCGTGGCGCGGCTCGCCGCCGCGCAGGGCGTGATCGCTGCTGAGAGTCTGGTGTGACGAACGTCGGTCTCGCGCCCCGCGTGACCCCCGCCGCTGCGGGGTAGCGTCGAGGGCGGACATGGGGATCCACGACGATGACGTGAAGAGGGTCCGGGACGACACCGACATCACCCGGATCATCAGTCAGTACGTCGCGCTCAAGAAGGTGGGACGACGGTGGGTCGGGCTCTGCCCGTTCCACAACGAGAAGACGCCGTCGTTCTCGGTGAGTGCCGAGGAGGGCTTCTACTACTGCTTCGGCTGCCAACGGTCCGGCGACGTCATTACCTTCGCCCGCGAGATGGAGCAACTCGACTTCGTCGGTGCGGTGGAGTGGCTCGCAGAGAAGCTGGGGGTGACTCTCCGGTACACCAATGAGGGCGATGGGGAGCGCCGTCGCGAACGCACGCAGCTGGTGGAGCTCGTCGATCGGGCGGCGACCTTTTACCACGAGCGGTTGCTCACGAGCCCCGATGCCGGCCCCGCGCGGGCCTACCTCCGGCAGCGGGGGTACGACCGCGAGACGGTGGAGCGTTTCCGGATCGGATACTCGCCGGACAGTTGGGACGCAGTGGTCAAACACCTCTCCGCGCCGCCGAAGAGAGTCGTGTCTGCGGGCCTCGCATTCGAGAACTCGCACGGCAGGCCGACCGACTTCTTCCGCGGGCGGCTGATGTTCCCGATCTTCGACGCCAACGGTGCCGCTGTGGCCTTCGGGGGTCGGATGCTGCCCGAGGGTCAGCCGCCCAAGTACAAGAACTCGGCGCAGAATCCGATCTACGACAAGTCGGCGGTGCTTTACGCGCTCAACTGGGCGAAGAAGTCGATCGTGGACACCGGCCGGATCATCGTGTGCGAGGGATACACCGACGTGATCGGCTGCCACCGCGCCGGTGCCACCCAGGCCGTGGCGACCTGCGGCACCGCGCTCACCGACCAGCACGTCAAGCTGATGACTCGCTTCGCGTCGCGGGTGGTGCTGGCCTTCGACGCAGACGGTGCTGGCCAGGCGGCCGCCGATCGCTTCTACGAGTGGGAGCGGACCCACGACATCGAGGTCTTCGTCGCCGCATTGCCCGAGGGGGTCGATCCCGGGGATCTGGCCGAGTCCGACCCCGAGGCCCTTCGAACCGCGCTCGATGACGCGGTCCCTTTCCTCGCCTACCGCATTCGCCGGGTGCTTGACGCAGCCGACCTCGACCGGCCGGAGGGTCGAGACCGTGCGGCCGAGCTCGCAGCGGCGGTGATCGCCGAGCATCCCAACGAGCTCGTTCGTGATCAGTACCTCGTGGAGGTCGCGGGAACCTGTCGCGTCGACGTCCCCCAGATGCGTCGGCTCGTCGCCAACCCGCCGCGTCCGGTCGAGCCCCCGAGCCCATCGCAGGCGCCTGGGCCCATCGACGAGGGCGACCCCTTCTACCGTGACCTTCAGGAGGCGCCGCCGGGTCAGGGCTCGGCGCCGCCTGCCAGGCGTCCGGTCCCGGTCGCGGAGCTCAACGTCCTGCGCTCGGTGCTCCACGACGCCGGCACTGTCGCTCCGCTCGTTCTGCCCGCGATGTTCACGCACGAGCTCGCGCTGGCCGCCTACACCGAGCTGAGCTCGCCCGGATGGCGCGACAGGGTGGACGACCTCGACCCCGAGCTTGCCCACCTCCTGCGCCGGCTTTCCGTCGAGGAGCTCGACGCGGACTCGATCGAATACGTCTCGCGGGCTCTCGACGCGGTCATCGCCCGCTCCCGCGCCGACATGGCACATGAGGCCGCGGGCGACCTGGATCGGCTCCGTCAGTGGGGCCCGCTCGACCAGTGGCTCGCGCTGCGCCAGGAGGAGATGCACACCGAGGACACTCGCGCCGCCGCAGTGTCGGCCGTGGTCGACTGGCTGCGGGGACGGGACGGTGCCGCCAGCGAGGGCGCAGCCTGATGGCACAGGAAGTTCGGGTGGGTGCGAAGCTCGCAGAGCGGAGGCGAAAGCGCCGCGAAGGGATGAGCGGCGGCGGCGGGGGCAACGCCGACACCGTGCGGTTGTACCTGCGCGACATCGGCACCGTTCCACTCCTCACCGCGCAGGAAGAAGTGGATCTGGCCAAGCGGATCCAGGCGGGGCTCATCGCCCAGCGCAAGGTCGAAGAGCTCGATGCGCCTGAGAGCTGTCCGATCATCCCCAAAGCCGAGCAGCGCGAGCTGCGGGCCGTCGCCTCGGATGGGCAGGACGCCTTCGATCATCTGACGAGCGCCAACCTCCGGCTCGTCGTCTCCATCGCCAAGCGCTACGCCAGACGTGGGACGCACCTGCTCGACCTGGTGCAGGACGGCAACCTGGGCCTCATGCGCGCCGTCGAGAAGTTCGATCACACGCGCGGGTTCAAGTTCTCGACCTACGCGAGCTGGTGGATCCGCCAGGCGATCTCCCGGTCGGCGTCCGAGCAGTCGCGCACGATCCGGTTGCCGAGCCACCTCGTCGATCTGGTCAACCGCATCACCCGCGTCGAGCGGGAGCTCGTGCAGGAGCTCGGACGCGAGCCGACCATCGAGGAGACGGCCCGCGCGGCGGACCTTCCTCTCGAGCGGGTGAGGGAGTTGCTCGACGTGAGCCGCGATCCCGTATCGCTCGACGCCACTCGGGGCGAGGACGAGGACGCCAGCTTCGGGGACTTCCTCGAAGACCTCGACGCTGCGGCGCCAGCGGAGATGGCGACCCGGGCGATGCTCGCCGAAGCGGTGAGCGACGTCCTGCGCGAGCTCAACGACCGGGAGCGCGAGGTAATGGAGATGCGCTTCGGGCTCGATGGCGATCGGCCGCGCACGCTCGAAGACGTGGGCAAGGCGTTCGGGGTCACGCGTGAGCGAATCCGCCAGATCGAGGCCAAGACGCTGGCCAAGCTCCGGCACCCTCAACGCTCC
>CAYUBX010000074.1:0-9554 GCA_964443165.1 uncultured Acidimicrobiales bacterium | reverse complement strand
GTGTGGGTCGTGTAGAGCGGAGCGAAACCCAGCCGGAGATTGCGGGGAGCACGGAAGTCCGGCAGCACCCGACCAGCGTCGATGAGGGCCTGGGTGATCTGCCAGGCGTCATCGTGCCCGACCGACACGTGGCTGCCCCGACGTTCCGGCTCTCGTGGGGAAGCGAAATCGAAGCCGAGCGGCGCCAACAGCTCATCGAACAGTCTCTCCGCCCACCCCACGAGCGAGACCGAGGACGCACGGATCCGTTCGATCCCCGCCTCAGCCGCGAGTTCGGCCCCGACGCGAGCGCCGACGAGCGACAGGATCGGCATGGTGCCGATGTGGAAGCGCCGCACGCCGACGGTCTGACGGAAGTCGAGGTCGAAGGCGAACGGATCGTCGTGTGCAAACCACCCGTGCACCGGGCTGTCGAGCTCGCCCTGCAGGTCCGATCGCACATAGAGGAAGGCAGGTGATCCGGGGCCGCCGTTCAGGTACTTGTACGTGCACCCGACCGCGAGGTCGGCGTCCGCGGCGTTCAGACCCTGGTCGACCGCGCCCGCCGAATGGCTCAGGTCCCACAGGGCCAACGCACCAGCTTCGTGGGCGGCGGCCGTCAGCGCGGCGAGATCGTAGGTGTACCCGGACTTGAACGTGGTGGCGGACAGGGACAACAGGGCGACGTCGTCGTCGAGGGACTCGAGGATCCGATCGACCGGTCCGTCGATCCCATCGGATTCGATGATCTGCACCCGATGATCCGGACCGGCGTGGTGGGCGGCCGACTCCAAGACGTAGAGGTCGCTGGGGAAGTTGAGGTCGTCGGTGACGATTCTCGACCGTCCGGGACGGGCAGCCAGCGCGGCGAGGGCCAACTTGTAGAGGTTCACGGTGGTGGAGTCGGAGACGATGACCTCGCCCGCGGATGCGCCGATCACCGGGGCGATCACGTCGCCCACCTCCAGCTGCAGATCCCACCACTCCTCGCCCCACGATCGGATGAGCCGGCTGCCCCATTGGTGGGTGACGGCTTGGTCAAGCGCTCCAATGGCTGCCGTCGGCAGCCGCCCGAGCGAGTTGCCGTCGAGGTAGATGAGGTCGGGGTCATCGATCTCGAAGCGCTCACGCCACCCGGCGAGCGGCGACGCCTCGTCCAGCGCGACAGCCTCCAGGTACAGCGGGTCGTCGACGAACGGTCCGAGGTCCACGGGCGCACTGTAGGTGCCAGCCCTCGGTAGATTCGGCAGGCGTGTACGGAGTCAGATCGAGCGTGGCGCCGCTGCGGCGGGTCGCGATGAGGCGACCGGGTGCGATCCTCGAGGCGGATCCGCAGGTCTGGCACTACGCCAAGACACCCGACGCCAGCGCGCTCATCGAGCAACACGGCGAGTTCGCAGCGCTGGTCGAGAAGCACGGGGCACAGATCGACTGGCTGTCCGACGAGCCCGATGAGCTCGCCGACTCCGTCTTCACCTACGACCCGAGCTTCGTGACAGGAGCCGGGGCAATCGTCATGCACCCGGGCAAGCCGTTGCGCGTCGCCGAGGCAGCGCTGCACGCCGGTTTCTACGGCGAGGTCGGGATCCCGGTCATCGGAACCATCGAGCCGCCGGGTCTGATCGAGGGCGGCGACTGCTTCTTCATCGACGAGAAGACGCTCGCGGTGGGCCGCGGTTTTCGGACCAACCAAGCGGGCGTCGATCAGCTAGCGGCCATCGTGGCGCCCGAGGGGATCGAACTTCTCGTCTACGACCTGCCCTACTTCCACGGCCCAGAGGCCTGCCTCCACCTGCTGTCGCTGGTCAGCCCACTCGCAGACGACCTGGCCCTCATCCACGCCCCGCTCCTGCCCACCGCCCTGCACGAAGACCTGGTGACGCGCGGCTACACGCTTCTCCACGCACCGCCGGACGAGTTCGACCGCAGCGCGGGGCTCAACCTCAACGTGTTGGCCACCGCACCGCGCCGCTGCATCGCCATCGAGGGCTTCACCGGCACCCTCGCACTGATGCGCGACGCAGGATGTGAGGTCGACACCTTCGTCGCAGACGAACTGTGCATCCCCTGCGAGGGCGGACCGACCTGTCTCACCCGCCCCCTGTGGCGAGAGTGAAGTCAGGGCGGGCCGGCAGGGTCACCTCGAGGAGCTGAAGGTCGGGCGACGGCCGGTCCCAGGCGTGGACGAGGCCGCTCGGCACGGTCACGCTGTCGCCGCCGACCAGCGCCTCGGTGGCGTCGTCCATCGTCAGCTCCACGGAGCCCTCGAGCACGAAGTAGAACGCGAATTCGCCGTCGTGCGCCCGGCGAGTCCCATCGACGGCAGCGGCGTCCGGTCGCACCGTGCTCACTCCTGCCAACCCATGGGTCGCCTCCGCGACCCCCGCGTGCCGGACCTCGTATCCGGGCGATCGCCACGGTCCCCACGTCGCCTCCGACGCGATGTCGCGGACGAACCGCTGCCCACCGTAGTCGCGCTCTGGCAGTTCCCGACCGGTCGGCAGCTCGATGTCGTGATCGGCAAACGTGTCGTGTTCTGCAGGGCAGCCGATCTCGACGACCTCGAGGCCCCGAGACGACTCGAGCACGCGATGCCGGATCTCGGGAGGCTGGATCACGCAGTCGCCTGCGTTCATCACGAACGGTTCGCCCTGATCCTCGTAGACCACCCGAACCCACCCGCGCCTCACGTAGATCAGCTGGAACCTGATGCGGTGGAAGTGGGGGTAGTCCGGGACGTCGCCCCCTTCGGCGATCAGGATGTGCGAGGCGATGAAGCGTCCGCCGAGACGGCTCGGGATCAGATCGCGGTACCCCATTCCGGCGCGTCCGGCGCCGAATCCCTCGGCCTCCGCCGCGCGGCTGACGACGAGCTCCTCGGCGAGATCGGGCAGCGAGTAGCGACGCGAGCGCTCCACGATCTCGATCCGGGTTCCGTTCGGCGCCACGAGCACACCCGGCCGCAGGTCGATCGTCGCGTCGAGCTCCAACGCGACAGCCGCGCCGTCACCGTCGGGCGACCGCACCAACCGAACCGAGAGACCGCCACCCGACAGGTCCACCTCGCGCGGCGAATCCGCCGGAGATATACGTTCGATCCGCATCCCGATCTCGGATGTGAAGAACTCCAGCGTCTCGTCGAGATCCGCACACGGCACCAATACTCGCCCGACCATCTGCCCGGCTTAGTCCCCGCGCCGTCCCTTCGCCAGCGTTCCGAGGTACAGCTCGATCACCTTCGGGTCTTCGAGGAGGCCGCGGCCGGTGCCCTCGTGCGCATTGCGTCCACGGTCGAGCACGTAGCCCCGGTCAGCGATCGCCAGGCATCGGTGCGCGTTCTGCTCGACCATCACGATGGACACACCGGTCGAGTTGATGTCCTTGATCGTCTCGAAGACCTCGGCCTGGAACGCTGGTGACAGACCGGCGGATGGCTCGTCGAGCAGCAGAACCGATGGCTCCATCATCAGCGCCCGGCCCATCGCGAGCATCTGGCGCTCACCGCCCGACAGCAGGCCCGCTCGCTGGTTGCGGCGCTCCGCGAGCCGGGGGAACAGCTCAGCGACGTTGTCGAAGCGACCTTCGATCTCGTCGTCGGCGAGCTGGTACCCGCCCATCCGCATGTTCTCGAAGATGGTGAGCGAGGGGAACACGTTCTCGGTCTGGGGCACGAATCCGACGCCGCGGGTCACGAGCTCGTGCGCGGCCAGGTTGGTGATCTCTTCACCCCGCAGCCTGACCTCCCCCGAGCGCACCGACACCAGCCCGAACATCGCCTTCACGAGGGTCGACTTGCCGGCACCGTTCGGTCCGATGATGCCCACCAACTCGCCGCCCCCCAGCCGGAACTCGACCCCCGTCAGAATGTCGACGCCAGGCAGGTAGCCAGCAACAATCGAGTCGGCACGAAGGAGGTCGTTCTCGTTCACGCGTCCTCCCCGAAGCCGGTGCCGAGGTAGGCGTCGATCACGGCCGGGTCCTGGGCCACCTGATCGGGCGTTCCCTCCGAGATCACACGACCTTCTGCGAGGACGGCGATCCAGTCCGAGATCCCCATGATCACGTCCATGTCGTGCTCGATGAACACCACCGTCATTCCATCGTCGCGGAGCGCTTCGATGTGGGCGAGCAGCGACTGCACGAGCGCCGGGTTGACGCCCGCCATCGGCTCGTCCAACAAGATGATGTCCGGGTCGGTCATGAGCGAGCGCGCCATCTCGAGGAGCTTCCGTTGACCACCCGAGAGTGTCGCCGCGTACTCGTCACGCATGTGGATGAGGTTGAACCGCTCGAGCAGGCCGAGGGCCTTCTCCTCGATCTCCTTCTCCTGTACGCGCCACGTCGACGGGACCAGGGCCTTGAAGAACGACTCGCCCGCCTGTTGCGGCGCCGCGAGCATCATGTTCTCGAGGCAGTTCATCTTGGCGAGCGACTTCGTGAGCTGGAAGGTACGCACCATTCCGGCCCGGGCGATCTGATACGGCTGCATGCCGCTCAGCATGCGACCGTTGAGCGCCCAGTTGCCCGAGTCGGGCTGGTCGAACGCCGACACCAGGTTGAACAGCGTCGTCTTACCGGCACCGTTCGGGCCGATGAGGGCGGTGATGGCCCCCCGCTGAATCTCGAGATGGTCGACGTCGACCGCGGCGAGGCCGCCGAAGCTTCGCCGCATCCCGTCGATCACGAGGATGGGATCGGGCTTCGAGCTCCCGGGGCGGGCCTCGACACCAGCGAAAGCGTCAGGCGGCATCGAGCAACGCCTCCTCTTTCTTGCCGAACATGCCCTGAGGTCTCCAGATCATGAGCGCCGCCAGCGTCACGCCCAGGAGTACGAACCGGATACTCGAGACGTTGTTGGCGTCGAGTACCGAATCGGGGATCCAGTCACGCTCCACCATTTGCTTGAGCGACCCCTCGATGAAGAACACGAAGAACCAGAACACGATGGCGCCCGCGATCGGACCCCGGATCGACGCCGCTCCACCCAGGATGAGAACTGTCCAGATGAAGAACGTGGTCTGGGTCCGGAACGACTCGGGGTTGAAGAACGCCTGGTCCATGGCGCGAGCCATGCCGGCGAGGGCGGCGATGATGCCGCCCACCACGAAGCTCTGCAGTTTGTAGGAGAAGGCGTTCTTGCCGACGGCGCGGGCTGCGTCCTCATCTTCGCGAATGGCTCGCATCACCCGACCCCATGGGGAGCTCACGAGCCGCCACACGAAGAGGCTCGCGAGCCCCACGAGCGTCCAGGTCACCGTGATCACCCACAGCTGCCGGTCGTTGAACGAGGTCTGTTCGAGCACGTCGCCGAGCCACGGGATCCAGCCGAGGAGGTCGCCGAGAATCGCCAGGTCGGTCAGCGCGTAGTCGCCCGTCGAGTACGGGTTCCAGTTGTAGAAGGTCTCGACGATGTCCGGCTCGCCAGGGCGAGGAACACCGAACGGGCCGCCGGTCTCGCCCAGCCACAGCTCCGCATTCCAGATCACGGTCGAGAGAAGGGTGACGACGACAGCGGTGGTCAGCCCGACGATCCACTTGAGCGGGCGGCCGACCACACGCGGCAGCACGTAGGTCATCGCCCCGACAGATCCCACGACCAGGAGCAGGATGATCGCCATCGAGAAGAAGTTGTCCGACCGGAAGGCCACGCGGAGGACCTCTCCGGCAGCGATGGTGGTGATGGCGAGGAAGTCGCCGCGCAGACGCAGTGTGGGAAGCCCGAGGAGCAATGCGAGAGCTGCAGCAGCGATGATCCCGACCAGGATTCCCACGAGGAAGTGGCCACCGTTGGTGATGGTGATGCCCATGCCGTAGCTGCCTGCCGCGAGGAAGGCGACGGGGCCGAAGTTGAGCAGTCCGGTGTAGCCGTAGTTGAGGTTGACGCCGATCGCCGCGAGCGCGAACACGGCGCCCTGCACGCCGATGCCCGACCGCAGCGCGCCGGACATGATCCCCGACGTGTCGAGTCCGGCGATTCCCAGAACGACAAGGGCCACCACGATTCCCGCCGACGCATAGAGCGCCGCGAGCATGCGGGTGTCCCGTTCAGGGTCGTGGAGCGCGGTGTCGGCTTCCGTCATCGCGCAGCCCTCCTGTTGCTGACGCAACGGGCCGGGTGGGCGCGCTCCCTACGGTCGCTCATCCGAACCGCTCCCTCTGGCCGAGCACGCCCTGCGGACGCACGATCAGGATGATGATGAGGACCGTCAGAGCCACGAGGAACTTGAGGTCGTTGTCCAACCACAGCGTGCTCATCTCGCTGGCGATGCCGATCGCCAACCCGCCCACCATGGCGCCGTATGCCGTCCCGAGCCCGCCGAGGGTCACTGCGGCGAAGATCAGCAGCAGCTGACGTTCTCCCATCTGCCAGCTCACCTGCTGGGTGACGCCGAGCAGAGTGCCACCGAGCGCAGCGAGCGCACTCCCGGCGATCCACACCGCGAGGATCGTGCGCCGCACATCGATGCCGGATGACTCGGCCAAGTCTCGGTTGTCGGCCACCGCGCGCATTGCCGTGCCGAGCTTTGTTCGTTGGAGGAGGAGTCCCACCGACACCAGCACGAGGAGCGCGATGACGATGATGAAGTAGTCCTTGGGCGGAAGCGACAGCGGACCGAGATCGAAGTTCTTCTGGATACGGAAGTCCTGGAAGAACTTTCGGTCGCTGCCGAAGTAGATGAGGAACAAGTACCGCAGCACGAAGGCCAGCCCGATGGAGACCACCATCATCGAGATCAGGCTGAGACGTCGCGCGCGCAAAGGACCGAACAAGCCATTCTCGAGGACGAGGCCCAGGACCGCCCCGAACGCGATTCCCACCGCTGCAGCGAGGACGAGGGGCATCCCGGTGATGTCCTCGACCGTCCACGTCACGATCGCGCCGAACCCCACCATCTCGGCGTGCGCGAAGTTGACGAGCCCCGTGACGCCGTAGATGAGTGACAGGCCGACGGCCGCGAGTGCCACGAGCGATCCGACCCGCACCCCCGATGCGGCGCGATCCAAATAGCGCTCGAAATCCGAATCGAGAGCACCGCTCGTGGCTGGCGTCGAACCGCCGGTACCTCCGGCGACCTCGCCCTGGAGGGCGAAGATCGCGGCGATCGGCCGATCGACGACCTCGATTTCTCGAGACGTCACCGTGGGATCGCGCAAGCTGACACCGTCGGGAAGCGACTCGACGTCGATCACCACCACGTAGCTACCAGGCTGGTCGAGGGGAATCTCCCACTTGCCCTCGCCGTCGGTGACCGCTTCGCCCACCAGCTCACCATCGAGTTCGACCACGAAACGAACGCCCTCGACGGCGTCGCGACCAACGCGCGCCGTACCCGAGATCTCCAGGTCAGCGGTTCGATCTTGCGCACCGACCGCGACAGGGGCCGCGAGTCCGGCGAGAATCGCGACGAGGGTCGCCAGACCGAGGCGGGCCGCCCACGCGCGACGCGTCGGGCGGTGGCGACGGGTGGCGAACGCTGACATTGCCATGATTCTGGCCCAGGGCAGCGGTGATCACGAAAACAGCAGCCGGCCCGGCCAGCGGGGTGGGCGAACCACACCGCCGGCCGGGCCGGTGGATGAACTCTTCAGATCAGTGAGATCAGAAGTTGATCTGCTCGAGCACTTCTTGCACGCCGTCGGCGTTGTACTCGTAGATGTCGTAGGTGGCCGTGCCCGGCTCACCGACGTCGAGGAAGTCGAGCGGGCCAGCGGCGCCGTCGTAGTCGATGTCGGTGCCTGCGCCGATCAGCGCTGCACAGTCGGCGTAGGTGTTGCACTTCTCACCACCGCGGGTGATGTCGGCAACGAGCGGCGCCCAGTCGGCGGCGTCACCACTCCCGGCCTGCAGCGCAGCCAGACCGAAGATGATGGCGCAGTCGTAGCTGTGCGCAGCGAAGATGGCCGGGGTGCCCTCTTCGACGCTGGCCTGGAAGGCATCCGGGAAGAACGCGGCGCCCGAGGCGGGAGCGGCAGACGGCTGCGTGCCCTTGATGCCGGCGGCGATGCTCGGGTTGGCCTCGTCGATGAGGGCGCCGAGCTGCTCGGTGGCCATGCCGTCGGTGATGTAGATCGCGATGTCGGCCGGGCCAACACCAGCGGCGACCATGTCGATCAGGATCTGCACGCCCTCCTCGAAGGCGATGAGCACGACGGCGTCGGGGCCGCTGGCCACGACGTCGGCGACGACGTCGTCGAAGGACTCGGCCTCCGGCGCGTACGGGGTGTTGTACACGACGGTGCCACCAGCGTCCTCGAACGCGGGAACGAAGAAGTCGCCGAAGCCGGTGCCGTACTCGTCAGCGCGAGCCACGAGGGCGACATTGGCGAAGCCGTCAGCAAGCACGAGGTTCGCGAGCGTCGGGGCCTGGAGGTCGTCCGACGGAGCGGTACGGAAGTAGAAGCCGTCGTCACCAGTGGTGCCGAGACCGGCAGCCGTGTTCGACGGCGAGCACTGGCCGACCTGCGCGCCGGTGATCTTGTCGATCACCGAGCTCGAGGTGCCGGAGCTGGCTGCGCCGATGATGCCCTGGACGCTGTCGGCCAGGTGGCTGTCGACGGTCGCGTTCGCGATGTCGGGGTCGGTGGCGGAGTCGCCGGTCACCAGGGTGATCTTGGCGCCCGCAGCGTTCATGTCGCTGATGGCGAGTTGAACGGCCGGGACCATGCCAGCGCCAAGGATGGCGAGGGGGCCGGTCTCGGGCAGCAGGGTGCCCAGCTTCAGCTCCGGGGCCTCCGCAGCAGCGGGAGCCTCGGTGACATCGGCGCCGCCGTCGTCACCAGAGCTGGTGTCATCGTCGCTGTCGCCACATGCGGCGGCGAGCAACGCCAGACCAGCCAGGAGCGCGAGGACGCGCATCCATCGGGATTGCTTCATCGGATTTCTACCCTCCATGTACATCGGTAGATCGACAGGAGCCGTCAGAGGCGACGTGCACCTATCCCAGGGACCATTCGGTGGTCCCACCAGGGGTTGACAGAAAAGCATAGGCCCTGTGCGGGACTGCGATGACATCAGCCCTACGCTCAGGGGCAATGACACGCGATCGACATGTGCGGCGGTTCTCACGCTCGGTCCGCGTGCAGCGCCCGCCGCGCTATTCGGCAGCCGGCCTGGCGTGGAAGGGCCTCCGCGGGGACGACTGGCCGAGGGCGTGGCGGGACCACGACCTGCGCAGCGCCTACGACGTGGTGATCGTCGGCGGTGGCGTCCACGGACTGGCGTGTGCCTACTACCTGGCGGCCAATCACGGCATCACCAACGTCGCCGTTCTCGACAAGGCCTACATCGGTTCGGGCGGCTCGGGTCGCAACACCGCGATCGTCCGTTCGAACTACCTCACCCCCGAAGGGGTGGCGTTCTACGACCGCTCGCTCGCGCTCTACGGCTCCATGGCCACCGATCTCAACATCAACGTGATGTTCAGTGAGCGTGGGCACATGACGCTCGCCCACACCGACTCCGCGCTGCGCACGATGCACTGGCGAGCCGAGGTCAACAAGCTCCAGGGCATCGACAGCTCGGTCATCGACCCACAGCAGGTCAAAGAGGAAGCACCGAGACTCGACGTCTCATC
>CAYUBX010000073.1:8425-9556 GCA_964443165.1 uncultured Acidimicrobiales bacterium | reverse complement strand
GAACCGGGCTGTTGATGGTTCTGATGCTCATCGGAGGAATGTCCGCATCGGTGGCCGGCGGCTTCAAGGTGGTCCGGTTCCTGGCCCTCGCGTCGTACATCAACCGCGAGCTACGGCGGGCTCTCCATCCCACGGCGACCGAGACCGTGCACCTCGGCCGATCGAGCATCGGGGAGGTGGCCTTGAGTCGGATCGTCGGCGAGCTGATCGCGGCGATATTGCTTCTCGTGCCGGCCGGCATCGTGCTGTCGTCCGGCGGGCTGGACCTGGAGGAGGCGTTCTCCTTCGCGGTGTCGGCGATGAGCAACGTTGGCCCGGCCTTCGGCGGTCTCGCTCCCGACGGGCACCTCGCAGCGCTCAACGGCGTCGGTCACGTCGGCGCCGGATTGATCATGATCCTCGGGCGGATCGGCGTGCTCCCCGTCTTCGTCTCGCTGCTCGTGCTCGGGCAGCCGGTGTTCCGCACGATCCGCGCCCGCTCGCTCGGGCGTCGCGAGCCCGTTCTCCGATGAAGAGGGTCAAGGCCACGCCGCTGCGCCTGTCCGGCGCGGCGCTCCTCTTCGTGGCCGCAGGAATGCTGGTTTCTGCAGTCGTCGCACAGATCGATGGCGGTGGAGTTGGTGGCGCCCTCCTGGCGTCTGCGATCTGTACCGGCGTCGCCGGAGCGGCCTTGTTCTTCTCCTCGCAGGTGAGCCTCCGCGCCGATACGAGCCTCGCGTTCGCGTCGGTCGCGTGGAGCTGGCTCGCCGTCTCCCTCGCGGGCGCGTTGCCGTACCTCTTCGGCGGCGTCGTCCCGTTGTCCTTCGCAGACAACGCGCTGTTCGAGTCGATCTCGGGGTTCACGGCGACTGGATCGACCGTGCTCAGCGGTCTCGACAGCGTCCCCCACGGGCTCCTGTTCTTCCGCAACATGACGCAGTGGTTCGGCGGGATGGGGCTCATCGTCCTTGCGGTCGCGGTTCTGCCCGCCCTCAAGGTGGGTGGTCTCGAGCTGGTCGCCAGCGAAGCACCGGGTCCCACAGCCGATCGCCTCACGCCGCGTATGGCCGAGACGGCTAAGCGGCTGTGGATTCTCTACGGCGCAGCGACCGCTGTCATCGCCATCGCTCTCTTTGCCGTCGGCCTGAGCCC
>CAYUBX010000073.1:0-8415 GCA_964443165.1 uncultured Acidimicrobiales bacterium | reverse complement strand
GGTGGGTACTCCCCCCACGGCGAATCCATCGCCTACTTCGACTCGGTGGCCGTCGAGGTCGTGATCATCGCCGGGATGCTCTACTGCGGCGCCAACTTCTCGCTCCACTGGCATGCCATCACCCGGGGTCCAGGTGCCTACCGTCGTGTGTCCGAGGTCCGTTGGTACCTCTGGATGATCGGCATCGGCTTCGGGCGCAACGTGCTGCTCAAGATGGGCGACCTCGACCTCGTAGACAACATCCGGGAGTCCGCGTTCTACGCCGTGTCGGTCGCGACGACGACCGGATATCACACCACCGACTATGCGCTGTGGGTGCCCGCAGCGCAGATCATCGTGCTCGCCCTCATGGTGGTGGGCGGCATGTCGGGGTCGACCACCGGCGGGATGAAGGTGCTCCGCCTGCAGATGATGGTGAGACACACGGCGCGCGAGGTCATCAGAGCGCGTCACCCGCGGGCGGTCGTCCCGATGCGGATCGGGAACCGGGTCGTCCCCGAGGAAGTCGCGGCACGAGCGATCGGGTTCATCCTCTTGTACTTCGGACTGATCCTCGCTGGCGGGGTCATCGTGACCGCACTCGGCACCGACCCCGTCACCGGTTTCGGTGGCGCGCTGTCGGCGATCGGCAACGCTGGTACGGCTTTCGCGGATGCGGGCCCGCACAGCAACTTCCTCGTATTCCCCCGCCCGGCGCGGGGAGCGCTCATGGCGCTGATGATGTTCGGGCGCTTGGAGCTGTTCCCGACAATGCTCATGTTCGCCGCGGCGACGCGTGCCATTGGTCGCGCCGGCCACGAGAGGCGGCTCACCCCTCGCCAGTGACCTCCGGGAGCGGGTTCTCCTGTGATCCCACCGGCTGCGGGATGAACTCGATGTAGTCGCTGCGCGTCAACGGGTCCGGCGTTCCGCCTTCGGGAACTTCGGCGATCGATCCGTCGCCTTTCGGAAGAGCGACCGGGTCTCCCTCGAAAAAGAAGAGGACGCCCTGCGTGTCGCGAGCCAGACCGAACCCGGTGAAGACGAGCTGGGCGGTCGCTCGGATGCGCTGCTCACCCTCGACCTCGAAGAAGGCTTCGTTGAGCTCGATCCGAACCACGTTGTCGTCGCCGCCCAGGTTGACGGTCACGACCGCCGTCCCCGCCGGGATCGAGCTGGTGAACGCCTTCTCCAGCTCGTCTTGGGTGGGGCCGGCGAGCAGCGACTCCAGCACCACACGGATGAAGACGGGCGGTTGGAGCGCGCGATCGACCTCGACGAGGCGGTCGTTGCGGAAGAAGTGCACCGGGTGGCGGCTGAGGTTGGGCTCGTCGCTGTCCGGCACCTCGCCGCCGCCGGGTCCGGTGGGAAAGACATCGTCGGGCACCTCGACTGCGACGGGCGCATCGTCGGTAGGGACACCACACCCGACGGCGACCAGGCAGACGGTCGCGAGCGCACCGAGCCACCGTCGAGCGCTCACCTGTGGCCTACCAACGGAAGCTCCACGACGAACCGCGCGCCGCGCTCACCGTCGCTTCGGCTTTCCACCCGCGCTGTCCCACCGTGCCGTCGGGTGTGTTCGTCGACGAGAGCGAGACCGAGGCCGGCGCCCTGACCGGATCCGCGTTTGCGAGCTGCGGCGCCGCGAGTGAACCGTTCGAAGATCAGCTCGCGTTCGGACGGGGCGACGCCCGGGCCGTCGTCCTCCACCGCGATGTTCACTGTGTTGCCGTGTCGCGACACCTTCACCCGGGTCGCGCCACCGCCGTACTTCTCGGCGTTGCGGAGCAGGTTGTCGAGGACTTGAGCCAGGCGCCGTTTGTCGCCCATGACGAGGAGGTCGGTCGCGCGTGTCTCTACAGTGATCGGCGGTGGATCCTCGAGAAGGTTGACGGTGGCCTCGACCAACTCGGTGATGTTGACCGGGCCGGCTTCGAGCGCGCCCGAGTCGGACCGTGAGATCTCGAGCAGATCCTTGACGAGGCGCTCGAAACGGTCGACGTCGTCGGTGAGGAGGTCGAGCGCCTGGGCGGTGCGTTCGGACAGCTCGCTCTTGCGGGCCTGCATGACGCCGATCGAGGCCCGCAGCGTCATCAGCGGGCTGCGCAGCTCATGGCTGACGTCAGAGGCGAAGCGCGCATCTCGGGCGATCCTCTCCTCCATGGCGGCGGCCATGTCGTTGAACGAGTCCACGATGCCCGCGAGGTCGGGGTCATCGACGCTCTCCACCCTGGTGTCGAACCGCCCCTGCGCGATCGATGTCGCCGCGTCGGAGATCTCGGCCAGCGGTTGCAGGAGCCTGCCTGACGCCCACACCCCGATGCCGACCCCGATGAGCACGACGAGCGCGGCACCAGCGATGAGGATCACTCCGAGGCTGCCGAGGGTGTCCTCGATCTCGCCGAGCGGAACGACCTCGAAGTACGCCACCTCCTGGAGGTCGGTGACATCCGTGGGCTGCAGCCGCAGCCCGAGCGCCAGCTGGGGTTCGCCCTGCAGCTCGTACCGCATGACCCGGGCCGACTGCGAGACGATGACCGCATCGACCAGCTGGTCGGGGAGGTCGCTTGGGAACAGAGCTGGTGCCTGCCAGCGGTCCTCCCCGAGTCGCACGATGGGGCGACTGCCGCTGAGGCTCGGGAGCGACTCCAGCAGGAGGGCGATGTCGGGGTCGGGGACCACCAGCGACGCCTGGACCTGGCGGGCGTTCGCGAAGAACTGTTGGCGTGACGCTGACTCGCGCTGGTTGAGCATCGACTCGCGAGACAGGCCGTATGTGATGACGACGAGGATGGACGCGGCGAGCACGGCGCCGAGCGTGAAGGCACCGATCACCCTGGCCCGGAGTGGCAGCCGCCCGAGCCAGCGCAGCCGCAGGAATCTCACATCAACTCTGGATCTTGTAGCCCATGCCGCGCACCGTCACGACGTAGCGCGGGTGGGCAGGGTCCGTCTCGACTTTGGTGCGAAGCCGGCGCACGTGAACGTCGACCAGACGGCCGTCCCCGAAGTATCCGTATCCCCACACCTTCTCGAGAAGATGCTCGCGGCTCAGCACCTTCCCGTGGTGGGAGGCGAGCTCGCACAGGAGGTGGAACTCGGTCTTGGTGAGATGGATCTCGTCGCCGTTCTTCCGCACGACACCCTCGTCGGCGATGATCTCGAGATCGCCGACCAGCCGGCTGCCCTCATCTGGCGAGTTGGAGCGAGCCCGTCGCAGGAGCGCCCGGATACGCGCCGACAGTTCCTTGGGGGCGAAGGGCTTCGTGAGGTAGTCGTCGGCGCCCGCCTCGAGGCCAGCGACGACGTCGTGCGTGTCGTCCCGTGCGGTGACCATGACGATCGGCACGTCGCTGGATCGGCGGATCGACCGGCAGAGCTCGAAGCCGTCGATCCCCGGCAGCATGATGTCGATCAACACCACGTCGGTGTCGCCGCTGCCGAACGCCTCGAGGGCAGCTTCGCCCGAGTCGGCTTCGGTGACCTCCCACCCTTCATCCTCGAGAGCGAAGCGCACCGCTGTGCGGATGCGCTCGTCGTCTTCCACCGCGAGAATTCGGATGCTCACCACACCATTCTGGCCGACGCGGCGATCACCCGGCGCGCACGAGGCTCTCGGCCTCGGTGACCGCCGTGGTCAGGTCGTTCCAGAGCCGAGCTGGGGCCGCCATGATCCGGCGAGCGTCATCGTCGTACGTGGCGGCCCCGCCCGCCTCCCGCACCAGAAGAAGACCTGCAGAGACGTCCCATCGGTTGGGGCCGGTCTCGTAGAAGGCGTCGAGGCGACCCATAGCCGCCCAGGCGAGGTCGACTGCGCAGCTCCCGGCGCGCCGGATGTCGCGCACCTGGGGGAGCAACTGTGCGAGCACAGCCCCCTGCATTCGTCGCTGCTCGGCGTCGTACCCGAAGCCCGTTCCGAGGAGCGCAGCGCCGAGCGAGTCGGCAGAGGAGACGCGCATCGGATGTCCGTTGCGGTGAGAGCCTCCTCCTCGGCGGGCCGTGTACACGTCGCCGAGCGCTGTGTCGTGCACGACCGCGACCACGGGGACACCGCTGTGCTCGACTGCGATGGACACGGCGTGGCTCGGGAACCCGTAGACGTAGTTGACCGTCCCGTCGAGTGGGTCGATGACCCACCGGAGGCCTGTGGAGCCATCATGCTCCGCTCCCTCCTCACCGAGGAGCCCATCGTCCGGTCGGCGGGTCGCGAGCGCGTCGACGATGAGATTCTCGCTGTCCCTGTCGACCTCGGTCACCGGGTCGGAGTGGCTCGACTTGGTCGTCACCTCGCCCATCCCGCCCGCTGCGTGGCGGGCTGCGGCTGCCTCAGCGAGTTCGACCGCCAGAGCCAGCAGCTCGTCGAGGAGTTCGTCGGAGGGTACGGCGACCTCGCCGTCGGTCATCTCGCTCGCACCGACGCCTGGTCTTCCCATTCGGCCATGGCCCGCAGCACCAACACGGCGATGATCGCGGTGCCGATGGAGGCGATCAGGGCGCCGCCCACCGCACCCAGAATCGCGAGGGAGCTGCACCCATCCGTGCAGGAGAGGTCGGTGATGGCAAACCCCATGATCCCGCCGCACACCGAGGCGACGATGATCGATGAGAAGGCGAGCGCCCTGGCGAGCGTCGACGGGAGAGCGGTGGGCGCGGCGAAGTCCGTCAGCACGACGTCGTCGCCCGGCGGGCCGTCCGCCTGGTCGCTGGGGGAGGGCGGGTCGGTGGCCATCACCGGGCATGCTAGGTCCGCCGAACCGACGCGCCACCCCTCTGCGGCTGGCAGACTGCCTCCGTGCGAGCATGGTCGGTCGGAGGCGGCATCATCGAGCAGGGGGGCTCCCTGCTCATGGTGCACAATCGACGCAAGGGCGGGCGCACCGACTGGAGCACCCCGGGCGGCGTCATCGACGAAGGCGAGACCTTCATCGAAGGGCTCACCAGGGAGGTCGTCGAGGAGACCGGGCTCGCGGTCAGCGGCTGGAACGGGCCGGCGTACACGGTGGTCGCCGACGCACCCGACATGGGCTGGACGCTCACCGTCGAGGTCCACGTGGCCACCCGACACGCCGGGGAGATCGCGATCGATGACCCCGACGGGATCGTGATCGACGCGCAGTGGGTCGACAAGTCGGACCTGCGTGGCCTCCTCGAAGGGCATCAGGCGTGGTTGCGTCAGCCGCTGCTCGAACACGTCGAGGGCTCGGCGGGGTGGGGCCACCAGTTCCGCTACACGATCTACGGCGACCGGCTCGCCGAGCTGCGCGTCGAACGCCACTGACCGATGGCGGTACAGGCTTCTGCGTCGGGCGGACGCCGCGATGATCTGCCGATCCTGCACGTCGACATGGACGCGTTCTACGTGGAGGTGGAACGTCAGCGGGACCCCTCACTCGTGGGGCTGCCGGTCGTGGTGGGCGGCTCGTCGGACCGTGGTGTGGTGGCCTCGGCGAGCTACGAGGCTCGGCAGCGGGGGATCAGATCGGCGATGCCGTCGATGCGGGCCAGACAACTCTGCCCGGAGGCGGTCTTCGTCGATGCGGACTTCTCCAACTACGGGGCTGCATCGGCTGCAGTTCACGACGTGTTCCACTCCATCACTCCACTCGTCGAGCCGATCGCTCTCGATGAGGCGTTCCTCGACGTCGGTGGCGCACACCGGTTGTTCGGGACGAGCGAGCAGATCGCCTGGCGGATCCGCCACGACGTCGCCGATCTCGTCGGACTCGACTGCTCGGTCGGTGTGGCGGCGTCCAAGTTGTTCGCGAAGCTCGCATCCGTTGCCGCCAAGCCGATTCCGACGCCCATCGACGTCCGGCCGGGCCTCGGCGTGAAGGTCGTCGTACGACCGGACGAGCTCCGCTTTCTGCACGAGCATCCGGTGAGGGCGCTGTGGGGTGTGGGTGCTGCGACGCTCGGCCGGCTCGACGGGATGGGCGTCGCGACGGTTGGTGACCTCTCCCGCGTTCCAGTGGATGCTCTGGTCGCTGCCCTCGGAGACGCGCATGGCCGCCACCTCGCCGCTCTGGCCCAGGGGATCGACGATCGTCCGGTTCAACCCGAACGCGAGGTGAAGTCGATCAGCCACGAGGAGACCTTCGAGGTGGACGTGGCCGACCGTGACGACCTTCGTTCCGAGATCGTGCGACTCGCCGATGCGGTGGCGACCCGGCTCCGGCGGGCCGGCGTCGAGGGGCGCACCATCCAACTCAAGATCCGACACCCGGATCTCCGTCTCACCACGCGCGCCCGCACTCTCGACCACCCGACGGCCACCGCAGCCGAGATCGCGCGCGTGGCCACCGGGTTGCTCGACCGCCTCGACGTCAGCGATGGGGTGCGGCTGCTGGGCGTCGGCGCGACCGGCCTCGACTCGCCCGGTCCACGCCAGCTCGCGCTGGTCGACGACGCGGCCCCTGGCACGGACGATCGGCCATGGCACGAGGTCAGCTCCGCCCTCGACGAGATCCGCGATCGGTTCGGCGATGACGCGATCGCGCCCGGTGCGAGCGGGCGACGAGCCGGACGTCCGGGGCAGCGACGCTGGGGGCCTTGATTTCGGCTCATTTGTGCCGTCGGGAACGTCGAAAGCACGACCGTGACGCCGCGCTACCGCGGTGATGGTCCTAGACTGGCGAGAGACCGAGATGGAGCTGGAGCGTGCCGCTCTCTGACGACGAACAGCGGATTCTTCTCGAGATCGAGAAGGAGTTCTACGACAGCGATCCCGAGTTCGCTCGCGAGGTCGGCGAGACCACGCTGTATCGTCACGCGCTCCGCAACATCAAGTGGGCGGTGCTTCTCGGTGTGCTCGGCCTCATCGGCATGATCGCCGCGCTGCAGGTCCACTTCGCCCTGGCATTCGCCGCGTTCTTGGTGATGTTCGTCAGCGCCGTGGTGATCGAGCGGAACCTTCGCAAGATGGGCCGGGTCGGGCTCGAGAAGGTCACCGGGTCGGTGCGCAACCGCCAGGCGAACTCCGGCGGGGAGAGCGCGGGCCTGGGCGGCCTCGGCGACCGGCTCCGCAAGCGTTTCAAGCGCGACGGCGACTCCTAGGTTCGACGGCTGCCGTCGGTGTGCCTGTCGTCGGTGAGTACTCAGTGACGACCACATCGCTGGCGGTCGGCGCCCACCGTCACGGAGCCCGAACCCGAGCCGACGACGACAATGGCCCCCTGAGGTCGGCCGAAGAGCTCAGGGACGGCCGGAGCCCACGAGGATTCGCGGGTCGGCGCGGCGCTTGATCTTCTCCTGCCAGGTCACGCCGGCGTCGAGCTGCTGCTCGACCTCGCGCACCAGCGTGCGGGTGGCACCCACCAACTCGTCGTCCGGTGCCTCGTCGCCGTAGCGGGCCTCGTCGACCGCGGCCGCGATGCGGTCCAGACGCGTTGGATCGAGTTCTCCGCGACGGGCGACACGTGAGACGAACTCGCGGTGCGTCTCGTCGGCGCGGCGGGGGTGACCAGCGACGAAGAGGCTCTCCGTGAGATCCGACCAACTGGCCGCAATGGCGGCTCGGGTGTCGGCCCCGGCCCGGTCACGGCGGCGGTTGCGTCGCATCGAGTTGAGGTAGGGGACCGCCAGGATCCACACGCCTTCGAGCACCAACAGCGCAAGCAACACGAGCAGCGAGCGCGTCACCCAGGGGGCCACGCTTCCTCCACTCGATGGCTGCTCGTCCAACACCAGTTCGTCACCGATGGTCGGCGTGCCGGGCGTCCCGCCCAGATCGGGGGTCTGCGGTGTCTGGGGGACCAGCCCCGACCCATCGAGCTCGGTGGCCTCGGGGTCGCCGGGCACCACCTGCTGCTGTGGCACGCCCGTGTATTGCTGTGCTCGCGGCGCGCCACGCCCGGGGGTCGGCTCGAAGTAGATCCACTGCCCGTCGATCCAGACCTCGGGCCAGGCGTGGTAGTGCTCGCCTCGCACGATGTACTCGCCGTCGACGAACTCGCCCGGTGTGAACCCCACCGCGACCCGGGTCGGGATACCGATCGACCTGGCCATCGCCGCGAAGGATCCAGCGAACTGCTCGCAGTACCCGCGGCGATCCTCGAAGAGGAAGTTCTCCATGCGGTTGCCGTCGTGTCCGGTCGCGACGTTGAGGCTGTAGACGAAGTTGTCGAGGAAGTAGTTCTGCAGCGCCAGCGCCTCGTCGTACGTGGTGTTCGCATCGACAGTTAGCTGATCGGCGAGGAGACGGATGTCCGCCGAGAAGTCGACGGGCAGCTTGGTGTAGTTCTCGAGGATGTCGATCGGGACGACGGCGCTGGCGGTGCGCAGCTGCTCTGGGGTAGGGACGGCCAAGGTCGAGGTCACCCGATACCGGGTCCCTGGATCGACGCTCTGGCCCCGCTGCACGACGAGGGTCGCCGATTCCTCGTCCCAGATGATGCCGTCTCCCGAGAACCTCAACGGCTGATACGCGGCCGGCAT
>CAYUBX010000072.1:0-9627 GCA_964443165.1 uncultured Acidimicrobiales bacterium | reverse complement strand
GGCGGTGCGGGCATGCCGGCGGAGCGCAGCAAGAACTTCGGGCCCACGCTCCGCCGACTGATCGCTCTCCTCGAGGGGGAGCGACGCCTCCTGTTGCCGGTGCTTCTGATGAGCGTCGGAAGTGTTGCGCTCGTCGTGATCGGGCCCAGGCTCCTCGGCCAGGCGACGGACATCATCGTCGACGGGTTTCAGGGTGATGGGATCGACTTCGGTGCGCTCCATCGCAAGCTGCTCGTGATCGGCGTGATCTTCTTCGGGTCGTGGGCCCTCGGCTACTTCCAGGCGTTCATCCTGGCCGGAGTGGTCCAGCGTTCGATGTATCGCCTGCGTGAGTCGGTGCAGGCGAAGATCGATCGCGTTCCGCTGGCGTACATCGACCGCCAGGCGCGGGGCGATCTCTTGTCACGGGTGACGAACGACGTCGACAACCTCTCCCAGAGCCTGCAGCAGACAACGAGCCAGATCGTGGTGTCGCTTCTCACGGTGGTCGGGACGATCGCCATGATGTTCTGGATTTCACCGCTGCTGGCGTTGGTCGCACTCACGACGGTCCCGACGTCGATCTGGTTGATGAAGAAGCTGGCGGGGCGGGCGCGTCCCAAGTTCCTGGAGCAGTGGGGCCACACCGGGCGCCTCAACGCGCAGGTCGAGGAGGTGTTCACCGGGCACGCGTTGGTGAAGAGCTACGGCCGACAGACCGCTGCAGAGGCCGACTTCAGCGAGGACAACGTGCGCCTCTTCGAGGCGGGGACGCGAGCGCAGTTCATCGCGAGCCTGATCTCACCGCTCATGCTCTTCATGGGCAACCTCCAATTCGTGTTGGTCGCGGTGGTGGGGGGTCTTCGTATCTCCAGCGGCTCGATGACGGTGGGAGAGCTGCAGGCACTGATCCAGTACGCCCGACAGTTCTCCCGGCCACTTACCGAGTTGGCCAGCATGACGGCGACCTTTCAGTCGGGCATCGCATCGCTCGAACGGGTCCTCGAACTGCTGGACGCGGACGAACAGGGTGAAGATCCACCGTCAGCGGCGCGCGATGAGGCGATTCGCGGACGGATCGTGTTCGACGCCGTGGACTTCTCGTACCAGGCCGATACCCCGCTGATCACGGGTCTCGACCTCGTCGCCGAGCCGGGCCAGACGGTGGCGATTGTCGGTCCGACCGGGGCCGGGAAGACGACGCTCGTCAACCTCATGATGCGCTTCTACGAATTGGATGCCGGTCGCATCACGATCGATGGTCGCGACATCGCGGCGATGGCGCGGTCCGAGCTGCGTGCGAGGTTCGGCATGGTGCTGCAGGACACCTGGCTCTTCGGCGGCACCATCCGAGACAACATCGCGTATGGCCGACCGGATGCCTCAGCGGAGGAGATCCTCGAGGCTGCGCGGGTCACCTACGTCGACCGCTTCGTGCACTCGCTCCCCGACGGCTACGACACGATGATCGACGACGACGCCGGCAACCTCAGCGAAGGCGAGAAGCAGCTCATCACCATCGCCCGCGCGTTCCTCGCCGACCCATCGATCCTGATCCTCGACGAGGCCACGAGTTCGGTGGACACACGCACCGAGGTGCTGGTGCAGGAGGCGATGGCGTCGCTGCGATCCAACCGCACGAGCTTCGTGATCGCGCATCGCTTGTCGACGATTCGCGGGGCGGATGTGATCCTCGTGATGAACGAGGGACGCATCGTCGAGCAGGGTGACCACGATGAGCTTCTGGCGCGCGGCGGCGCCTACGCCGACCTCTACGACGCCCAGTTCGCGGGGCAGTCCACCTGATCGCCCTCTAGCCCCAGAGGCGACGAGCCGCCTCGCGATGGCGACGCCGGATGGCTGCCAGATCCACGCCGGTGAGCTCGCCGTTCTCGACCACGGGGCGGCCGCCGACGAAGAGATGGCGCACGCGGCGGTCGGGGCCGAAGACCAGCGCGGTCGACGGGTCGACGATGTCTCCCAGATCGTCGCCCGGCCAGACCGCCAGATCAGCGGCCGCCCCCACCTCGAGTCGACCGATGTCCTCGCGCCCGAGGCATCGTGCGCCACCCAGCGTCGCAAGCTCCAGAACATCTTCTGGCATCAGAGCGTCGGGGCGAAGCTCGCGGAGACGAGCGGTGTAGAGAGCCTGTCTGAGCTCCGGAAAGAGACCGCCAACTTCGTTGGAGGCCACCCCGTCCACACCGAGACCAACAGGAACGCCGACCTCCAGGAGATCGGTGACCCGGCACATCCCCGCGGCGAGCCGCGCATTCGACGATGGGCAGTGCGCCACGCCCGTGGACGCGGAGCCCAATCGGGCGATCTCGTCTACTTCGAGATGGATCGCGTGGGCCAGCCACACGTCATCGCCGAGCCACCCCCAGTCGGCGAGGACATCGACCGGCCGGGCACCGAACCGCTCCAGACAGTGATGCTGCTCCTCGATGGTTTCGCACAAGTGGGTGTGCAGCCGCACGCCGCGACGCCTGGCGAGCGCCGCCGACTCCACCATGAGTTCGGTGGAGACGGAGAAGGGACTGCACGGGGCAACGACGACCGAGACCCACTCCCCGTCGTGATGCTCATCGATGATTCGCTCCGTCGAACGGAGGATCTCCTCCATCGGCTCGACCACATTGTCGGGCGGCAAGCCCCCATGTGATTCGCCCAGGTCCATCGACCCGCGGGAGAGGTGAAGTCGAACGCCGACGAGCCGGGCCGCTTCGACGATGGCATCGAAGACGGCGTCATCGCCGCCAGGCACCAGATAGTGGTGATCAAAGGCTGTGGTGCAGCCAGTCAGCGCCAGCTCGCTCAAGCCGACCAGCGCCGCGACATGGGTGTCCTCCACCGAGAGACGAGCCCAGACCGGATACAGCTCCACCAACCAGTCGAATAGGTTGCATCCCGTCGCCCGGCCACGAGTCATCCACTGGTAGAGGTGATGGTGGGTGTTGATCAGCCCGGGGGTGACGATGTCGCCTGTGACATCAACGTCGACGTCATCGTCCCAGGGCTCGACATTTCCGACGGCCGCGATGACGCCGTCCGCGATGGCGATGTCTCCGGTTCGAGCCCCGCGGAGCACCGTTCGTACCGGGCGCGGCGAACCCGTCATCCACCGCCTGCCATCAGGAGTCCGAGGCGTTCGACCGAGCACTCGGCTCGCTCGATGACCTCGACGATTCGCCCGTCGTACATCACGGCCACGCGATCCGCGAGGGCGAGGACTTCATCGAGATCTTCGCTGATAACCACGATCGCGGTCCCGGCAGCCCTCTGCTGCACGAGCCGCTCGTGGATGTACTCCGCCGCACCGATGTCGACACCTCGAGTCGGCTGCGCGGCGACGAGCACCGCGGGATCGCCTTCGAGTTCCCTGGCCATGATGACCTTCTGGATGTTGCCTCCCGAGAGCGAGCTGTCCGAGCTCTCCGATCCCATCCCCCTGCATCGGTGGTGCATCGTCGTCGCTTCTTGACAATCTGTCAACGAACGAGCTTTCGTCCGGGACGTTGCGCGGGGTGCATCGCGATGGCAGTCGGGTGACAGACTGAACCGATGACCAGCACCAGTGAGCTTCTCGACCGCTACCGCGCGGTCATGCCCGGCTTCGTCAAGCCGTTGTACGACCAACCCATCTCGATCGAGCGCGGCGAGGGAGGGTATGTCTGGGATCTCGAGGGGACCCGCTACCTCGACTTCTTCGGCGGGATTCTCACCACGATGATCGGACACTCGGTGCCCGAGGTGGTCACCGCCGTGCAGGAGCAGTCGGCCAAGGTGATGCACACCTCCACGCTGTACCTCAACGAGCAGATGATCACCTTCGCCGAGGAGGTCGCTGCCGTGTCGGGCATCCCCGACGCCCGGGTGCTGTTCACGACGTCGGGATCCGAGGCGAACGACACGGCGATCCTGCTGGCTACCAACTACCGCAACAGCAACCAGGTGCTGGCGATGCGGAACAGCTACCACGGGCGCTCGCTGACCGCGCAGGCGATCACCTCGCATTCGAGCTGGCTCACGAGCAGCCACAGCGGCCTCGACGTGCACTTCGTACAGGGCGGTTACCGACTCCGCAGCCCGTTCCGCGAGCTCGACGACGAGTCCTTCACCCAGGCGTGCGTTTCGGACCTGGTGCAACTCCTCGACATGACCGACGCAGGTGGCTTCGCCGCTCTCATCGCCGAACCGATTCAGGGCGTCGGCGGGTTCGCCACGCCGCCCGACGGGATGTTCGGCGCCATGAAGAAGGTGCTCGACGCAAACGAGGTGCTCTTCATCTCCGACGAGGTGCAGACGGGTTGGGGACGAACCGGCGAGCACTTCTGGGGCTACCAGGCGCACGACATCGTTCCGGACATCATCACGTTCGCGAAGGGCGTGGGGAACGGAATCACGCTCGCTGGCTGCGTTGCCCGAGCTGAGATCATGAACTGCATCCAACGGACGTCGTTCACCACCTTCGGCGGCAACCCGCTGTCGGTTGCCGCTGGTCGAGCGACGCTGAAGTACGTGCTCGACAACGATCTCCAGGCCAACGCCGCCCTCCGCGGCAAGCAGATGGCCGACCGCCTGGGACCCGCCTGCGAGAAGGCGGACTGGATCGGCGAACTCCGCGGCAAGGGCCTCATGCAGGCCATCGAGACCGTGCAGCCTGGCGGTGTGGAGCCCAACGGGATCGCCGCCGGTCAGCTGATGGAGGGCGCCAAGGAGCGCGGCCTGTTGGTCGGCAAGGGCGGGCTCTACGGCAACGTTCTGCGGCTCGCTCCGATGCTCAACGTGAGCGAGGCGGAAATGGATGAAGGCTGCGACATCCTGCTCGACACCATCGAGTCGATCACCGGGTGAACACATGGCCGACCGCACTTCGGTCGTCGGTCCGCCAGTGACCAGCGCGCGAGGCAAGGAGCCAGGGCGATGAAGTGGCGCACCCACGCCGGCGGTGGGCACTACGGGCAGCTGAACCCGCTGCAGCATCGCTGGGCCGTGCAACTCGTCGGGACCTGCGACGGGCCACGGGCACTGATGGTCTTCGCCGACGGTCCAGCATTCGCCGCGATGACCGACGAGGAGTCACGCCTCGGCGCTCCACCGCGCGCGCCGGCGGTTGTCGAGGATCTGGTGGCGGCCGGAGCGATGCCGCCGTGTGCCGTCGTCTACGTCGCAGCGGGAGACGTTATCGATCGCGACGGGCGAATCACGTACTCCCACCAGCAGCGGAGCTACGAGTACGACTCGATGTCCGATCAGTACGTGAGCTTCCTGCTCACCGAGTTGCTCGGGCAGGTTGCCGCCGACGTCGAACTCACCGATGATCCGCGCTGTTGGGCGATGGGTGGGATGAGCTCCGGAGCCGTCGCCGCCTTCAGCGCAGCGTGGCACCGACCGGATCGATTCAGCAGGGTGCTGTCGTTCATCGGCAGCTACGTGAACATCCACGGCGCCCACGCGTACCCGTCGATGATTCGCAAGAGCACGCCGCGCCGGACGCGGGTCTACCTGCAGTCGGGCACCGACGATCTCGACAACGAGCACGGAAGCTGGCCGTTGGCCAACCAGCAGATGGCGGCCGCCCTCGCCTACCGCGGGTGGGACCATCGATTCGACTTCGGCGCCGGTAGTCACAACACGAACGAGATCGCTCGCCTGCTCCCCGACGCCTTGCGCTGGCTCTGGGAGGGATGGTCGCTGGACGGAAGCCGTCCGTGGGAGCCGGAGGCACGGGGCACGGCGTACTCCCGGCGTCCGCGCTGACCGGTCTCGTAGTCTTCTGCCCATGGCAGACCACCCGCCCTACGACCGCACGAGCACACCTCCCACGTTCGCCACCGTCGAGGAGGAGCGCGCTCACCGCAAGCGCGCCTGCGCGCTCGGGTACCGCATCTTCGGAACGCTCGGTTACGGACAGTTCGGTGACGGCCACATCAGTGCTCGCGACCCCGAACTCACCGATCACTTCTGGCTGCTGAAGTACGGGGTCAACTTCGCCCATGCCACGGTGGCCGACCTCGTTCTCGTCGCACCGGACGGGACCCTCGCCGAGGGGACGGGCGGCATCAACACCGCCGCGTACAACATCCACCACCCGGTCCACGAGGCTCGGCCAGACGTCGTGTCCGCGGCCCACTGCCACACGCCGTACGGCACACCGTTCTCCGCCCAGAACCGGCTGTTCGAACCCCTGAACCAAGAGTCGTGCCGGTTCGTGTTCGACCAGGCGCTGTTCGACGACGAAGAGGTGGCGGTCGCCTCCACTGCTGGGGGTGAACGCATCGCGCAGGCGATCGGCTCCAACTCGTTCTGTGTGCTTCGCAACCACGGGCTGCTCACCGCTGGATCCTCGGTGGAGGCGGCGGTCGCGGACTTCGTCGCGGCGGAGAGGGTCGCCGAGGTGCACATCAAAGCGGGCGACCGCGCGGTTCCCCTGTCGGAGGAGGGGGCAAAGGTGGCGTCCGACCTCTTCGAGGGGTTCGACCTGTCGTGGCACTGGTTCCAATGGCTCGTCCGCGACGTCGTCCCCGACCCCTCGGTCGTCGACTGACCTCACTCCCCGCGGCTACGAGGGGTCTGACACGTGTCTGACCCTTCCGCCGACGCGACCCACTGAATTCAGCCCGCGACGAAACGGCAGCTGCGGGCGGTGGTGGGTTGGTCGCCGTCAGCGGTCACTAGGGGTCAGACACGTGTCAGACCCCATCGCGCGGAGGGTGAGCGGCTGCTCAGGGGAAGTTGATCGAGACCTTGAGGGCGCCGACGTCATGGGGTTCGTGTGCCGTGTGCATCGCGGTGTTGATGTCCTCCACGGAGTACACGTGGCTCAGCAGCGGTTCGACGTCGATCTGGCCGGTCGCGATCAGCCGCAGCGCCTCCCGAAACGACACCGCATCTCCCTCGAACTGCGCTCCGTAGGTGGACGACGCCTTCAGCCGCTTGCGGAAGAAGTGATCGAACCGGAACTCGATCCCTCGATCACTGCTCGGCAGTCCGAACCACATGATCTCGCCGTCCATCCCGACCAGGTTCACCGACTCCAAGAAGGAGTCCGAGCGGCCGACGGCCTCCACCACGTAGCGCGCCCCCTGGCCGCCCGTGTGATCGTTCACCACCTCGACCAGCGAATCGCGGGCCGTGTTCACGCACATGTCCGCGCCGTACTTCGTCGAGACCGCGAGCCGGGTGTCGGACAGATCGGACACGATCACCGTCTCGGCGCCGGCCCGCTTGAGCAGGTAGGACCAGAACAGCCCCGCCGAACCCTGCCCTTGCACCACCACCGTCTCCCCGTGATCATCACGGAAGTTCTGACGCCGGGCGTAGATCACGGTGCCGAGCTGCTGGGCCATCAGCAAGTGAGAGTTGGGCAGCTCGCACTCGGGCAGCGGGGTGCAGAAGGCTCCCCCGACCCGCTGATACTCGTTGAAGCACTCCCCGACCGGCGGCATCGGGAAACTCAGGACGTTGGTGCCAACGTCGAGACCGGGAACGTTGGATTCGATGATCTCGCCGATGCCCTCGTGGCTCGGATAGCCGTGAGGGCAGGGCATCGGGTAGTTGATCCCGGCGCCCATCATCACGACATGGAGGTCGCTTCCGCAGATGGAGGCCATCTCGCTCTTGAGCATGACTTCGCCGTCGCGGAGCGGCGGGATCTCGATCTCCTCGCACTCCATCCGCCCGATCTCGACCATCCGCGCCGCACGCATCTTCTCCATGGTCGAGAAATGTAGGCGCTATTCCTCGAGCGAGTACTGGCTCATGAAGGCCCACGCGTCAACCGTCGCGTCGACGTCGTCGGTGGCGTAGCCGAGGGCTGGCTCGAGAAGCGCGGCGATGGGCGAGCCGGGCCACGTGTGGCCGCCGCCTTCGACCGCGTAGAACCGCACTTCGACACCGCCGTCGCAGTCGGCGTGACGGACGAGCGTGGTGTCTGGCCCGACGCTCTCCTCAGAGGTCGTCACGCAGTTGAAATCGGCGGCGAACTCCGCAGCCTCGTCGGGCATGACCTGCTCGAAGAACGCCTCGAACGGCGTCCCCAGGAGTTCGTCCGTCATGAAAACGGATTCACCGCCTCCGTCGAAGGGGACGATCTCGTCTGCGGTGCCGTGAAGAGCCCCCATCGCGACCGGCCGGCTCGGTTCGCAATCATCGGGGTGGCTGATGGCAGCAACGGAGAACGTCGCGGCGATCCGATCGGCCAACTCGCAGACGAGCAGGGCGCTGAAGAAGCCCCCGTTCGACAGGCCGGTCGCATAGACACGCGCCTGGTCGACGCACACGATCTCCGACACGCGGTCGATGAGTTCCGCCGTCATCTGCACGTCGTCGCGCCCCTCGACGTCGAACTGAGCCAGCTCCCAGCTGTTCCGCGTGTCACCGGGACCCGGGATGCCGGTGGGGTGCACGACGAAGAACTTTTCCCGGAGCGCGAGCGCGGCGTACCCGCTCACCGCGCTCTGCCCCGGCCCGTCCGAACCCAGACCGTGGAAGTCCATCACCAGCGGCCACGCCCCGCCGTCATAGCTCGTGGGAACGAACAGCAGGAAGTGGTACTCGTTACCGCCCCGCACGAGCACGCCCTCTGTCTGCCCGGTCGGAAAGGCGCCACCATCACACGGATGCGCGGCCACCCCGGTGGTGCTGGTGGTCGGGGCGGCAGGCGCGCTGGATTGGGTGGTCACAGGGGAGGCGTCGACAACACCTGCGCTCGTCGACGGCGCTGACATATGTTCGACCGATTCGGCGAACTCGCCGGGATCCTCGTCACCGCTCGACCCGCACGCCGCTGCGAAGAGGGCCAGGCTGAGAATCAGTCCACGAATGCGCATCCGGGGACGGTACCTGGCAGCCTGGCAAGAGTGATCGGCAGACGGCTCCCCTTCTTCTACGGCTGGATCGTGCTGGGTGGCCTCTTCGTCATCATGACGGCGGGGTCGGGATTCGCATTTTACGCGCAGGGCGTGTTCCTCGACGCGCTGCAGGACGAGCAGGGCTTCAGCTCCGGGGTCGCCGGCTCGGGCGTCGGCATCTTCTTCGCTGCATCTGGCCTCGGCGGCCTGCTGACCGGGCGCCTGATGAACCGGTTCGACACCCGCTACCTCATCACGATCGGCGCGACGATCTCCGCGGTCGGCATGGCTCTGCTGGGCAGCGTCCGCACGCCGCTCCACATGGTCCTCGTGATGACCTTGTTCGGCGCGGGGTACTCGCTCGCCGGGCTGGTACCGACTACCACACTCGTGACTCGCTGGTTCCATACGAAGCGGAGCATCGCTCTCGCCATCGCGTCCACCGGGCTGTCGGTCGGAGGCGTCGCCGTGAGTCCGGTGATCGCCTACCTCATCGAGCAGGACACTCTGGTCATCTGGGCGCCGAGGCTCGCAGTCGCCTGGCTCATTGCGATCATTCCACCGACGTGGTTGTTCCTCCGCGACTCACCAGAGTCGGTCGGGCTGCGACCCGACGGCGTCATCGTCGATCTCACGGAGGGCGAGCAGCCTCCCGCCGGAGGCATGACCTACCGGAACGCGATCCGGACGCGTTACTTCCTGTTCATGTCGGCCGGCTTCATCCTGATCATGGGCGCCCAGGTCGGAGCGATCCAGCACACGTTCGCCCTCACCGAGGAACGCCTCGGGCGAC
>CAYUBX010000071.1:0-9706 GCA_964443165.1 uncultured Acidimicrobiales bacterium | reverse complement strand
GGCAGTCTCGTCGCCGTCGGGGCGGTCGACGGGGGTCGCAGGGACGCCGTGGAGTCGGGAGAGGCCGCTGATGGGTGATCTCAACTGCAACGAAGCGCTCAAGGAGCTGTACGGCTTCCTCGACGGGGAGTTGGACGATGCGAGACGAAGCGACATCGACGCACACCTCGGACGGTGTGGCCATTGCAGTGGCGTTCACGAGTTCGAGGCCGAACTGCGTCGGGTGATCGGTTCGCGGGCCACCGATGAGGTGCCCACCGATCTGCGCGAGCGCATCGCCAGCCGGTTGCGAGAGGAAGAGAACCGCACCGAGAAGTGACGGTTCGACGACAGTCGGGAACCGGTGGCCGCGGGGCGGCGTTGCCATGCCATGGAGATCCTTGAGGAGCAGCCCTCGCGGCTCTCACCAGCGGACAGAGTCTGTGTCGAACAGGGGTGCACCACGGTGTTGAGCCGCTACAACGACGGCGAGCATTGTGCTTTGCATGCACCGATGGTGGTTCCGCGCATGCGAGGCGTGAAACGCTGACGGACCCCACGGAGCAGGTCACGGGTTCTGTCCGCGACTGATTGGTCGGCGCGAGGCGTCCCACTACGATGGCGACCATGACCGCTCTCGCTGCCCAGGTGTGGCACTACTGGCTCGCCGTTCCCCTGACGATCGGCACCGTGCTCACGGTGCTGGCCCTCGTGGCCGGATACGTGGCGAAGGTGGTGGCGCCGCGCTACCCGAAGCGCTGAGCACCTCATGACGGGCCCGGTCGACTGGCAGCTGGCCCGAAAGATCGCGCTCAAGGTCGCGGGCGACGAGCCACTCGCCCAGAGTTATCTCTCGGGGGCGCTCGAGGCCGACTTCGCCTCTTTCACCCCGCTCGCCGAGGAGCTCGTGGCCGCCGAGACCGGGTTGCACAGCTCCGAGGGTGCGGCGCGGGCGATGGTGATCGATCGCGCCGGCTGGATCGATGCCAACCTCCGGAGCTTTCGGCGTCTGCTCAGCCCACTCCTCGGAAAGATGGAGGAGGAGACGGGCGGCACCGGTCGGGTGACGCAGACGCTCGGTGCTGTCGAACTCGGCACCGTCCTCGGGTGGATGTCGCGCCGGGTGCTGGGACAGTACGACCTGCTGCTCGCCGAGGACGAGGACCGAGACGATCAAGACATCGTCTATTACGTCGGGCCCAACATCTTGGCGATCGAGAAGCGCTTCGCGTTCCAGCCGGGCGACTTCCGGCTGTGGATCGCCTTGCACGAGCTGACGCACCGGGCTCAGTTCACCGGCGTGCCCTGGCTTCGTCCCCACTTCCTCTCGCTGGTCAATTCGCTTCTCGAGGAAGTCGAGCCCGATCCCGATCGCATGAAGGCGGGCCTGCGCACCTTCATCGAGGAGAAGAAGGCGGGTCGCGACCCCATGGCGGACGGTGGTCTCGCCTCGCTGTTCGCGACGGAGAGCCAGCGGGGGCTGATCGATCAGGTCGGCGGGATGATGAGCCTCGTCGAAGGCCACGGCGACGTCACGATGACCCGCGCCGGGATCGGACACGTCGAGCACGCGGAGCGGTTCCAGCGAGTGCTGCACGATCGCAGGAGCAGCGCGAAGGGCGTGAGCAAGCTCCTCCAGAAGCTGATCGGCGTCGAAGCGAAGCTCTCCCAGTACCAGGCGGGCGAGGATTTCATCGCAGCGATCGAAGAGGCACGGGGACCTCGTGCCGTCGATCGGGTGTGGGAGGACGTGGATTTCTTGCCGTCGATGGCGGAGATCCGGGATCCCGACGCGTGGATGACGCGCGTTGCCGAAGCAACTCCGGTGGGCTGAGGTGGAAGCGGCCGAGCTCGCCGCGCACCCCGTTGTGGCAGAGGCGCTCGAACGATGTGCCTTTCCAGACTCGTCCCCGCTCTGTTGCGCGGTCTCGGGAGGCGCCGACTCCGCCGCACTGCTGATCCTGGCTGTCGCCACGGGGCAGACCGTGCGGGCCATCCATGTGGACCACGGGCTGCGGCCCGAGTCCGGCGCGGACGCTGCGGCCGTGGTCGAGCTCGGCGCGCAGCTCGGCGTCGAGGTCGCTGTCCACTGTGTCGATCTTCCTGACGGCGCCAACCTCGAGGCACGGGCGCGAGCCGCCCGGCGCGCGCTGTTCCCGTCCGACGTCCTCACGGGCCACACCGCGGACGACAGGGCCGAGACCGTGCTACTGCAGCTGCTCCGGGGAGGTGCTGTCGATGCGCTCGCCTCGATGGCGACCGCTGGCCGCCCGCTGCTGTGGTTGCGACGGCGCGACACCGAGGCGGTGTGCGCAGCCGTCGGGTACGAGCCGCTGATGGATGCGTCGAACAGAGACGTCCGCTTCCGGCGCAATCGAGTGCGTCACGAGGTCCTTCCGCTCCTGGCCGATGTGATGGGCCGGGACCCCGTCCCGCTTCTCGTCCGAGCCGCGGAGCTGGCAGGTGACGAGCGGGAGCTCCTCGACGCGCTGGCGTGCGAGATCGATCCGACCGACGCCTCGGAGCTCGACGCGGCTCCGGTCGCTCTGGCGCGACGTGCCGTGCGGCGATGGCTGCGTGACGAACATCCGCCCGACGCGGCGTCGGTCGAGAGAGTTCTCGCCGTCGCTCGCGGCGAGGCCATTGGATGCGAGGTCGTCGGCGGCCGGCGGGTCATCCGACGCTCCGGGCGATTGGTACTCGAGACGCCAGCCAACCCCGAGGGGTCCTGACCCGCTAGGTTCGGCGCACGTGACGGACTCCGCGACCCAGTTGGACGACCACGAAGGGTTGGGCGAGGTGCTCGTCAGCCAGGCTGCTATCGCGGACCGTGTCGCGGAGCTCGGCGCGCAGATCACGGCCGACTACACCGGGCGCTCTCCGCTGCTGGTGGGAGTCCTCAGGGGGGCCGTTCTCTTCACGAGCGATTTGTGTCGGGCGATCGATCTTCCGGTCGAGCTCGACTTCATGGCGGTGTCGTCCTACGGCAGCAGCACGCGCACCAGCGGAGTCGTGCGCATCCTGAAGGACCTGGACAGCGACGTGACCGGTCGCGACCTCATCCTCGTCGAGGACATCGTCGACAGCGGCCTCACGCTGTCGTACCTGCGCCGCACGCTCAAGGCGCGTAAGCCGGCGAGCCTCGAGATCTGTTCGCTCCTGGTTCGCGAGGCCCAGGAGGATCTCGACGACCTGGTGAAATACGTCGGATTCAAGGTGCCGCCCGAGTGGGTCGTGGGGTACGGGCTCGACGTGGCTCAACGCTTCCGCAACCTTCCCGACATCCACGCCTACGACGCGGCACAGGACCACTGAACACCCCGGGCGATGGCACCGGACCCAGTCTCCGGATAGCATTCCCGCCGTCTGGCGGCGGAAAACGGGGGCCATGAAGGGCAAGTGGGCTGACGGCATCCAGCCCAGGAACTTCGCCTGGGTCATCAAGGATCAACTCGCCGCGTGTGAGCGGCCGGGGGGCTACGGGGCCCATCACCGGCGCGTGCGCCGCCAGGAGGAGATCATCTGGATCCGCCAGCAGGGCTTCGACCTGGTGATCTCGTTGATCCCCTCCCCGCACAACCTCCACAACTACGAGGAGCTGGGCCTTCCGTACGTCCACCGGCCCTGGCCGCCGCACGAGCAGCTGCCGGCGTATCTCCCGGAGCTGCATCGCGAGATTCGCGATGCGCTCGCGGCAGGTCAGAAGGTGCTGATCCACAAAGAAGAGGTCGAAGACCGGGTCTGTGGCCTGACAGCCGTCCACCTCGTGATGACGGACTTGGTCCCGTCCGGTCCGCAGGCGACGGCGATCGTCGAGCGGATCTTCCAGCGGAGGCTCGGTCCGGTCGGTCGGGAGCTGGTGGAGCTCGCGCTCGACCTGCGCGACGCGGAGAGCGCGAGCTGAGGCGTGGCTGAACCCGAACAACCCGACGTGATTCAGCTTCGTGGCCTGCGGGTCACCTGTGTGGTGGGCGTGCTTCCCCACGAACGGAAGAGTGCACAGCCGCTCGAGATCGACGTCGACCTCTTCGCTGATCTCCGTGCCGCCGGTGAGAGCGACGCCCTCGCCGACA
The DNA here is from genome assembly GCA_964443165.1 of uncultured Acidimicrobiales bacterium. Lineage (GTDB taxonomy): Bacteria > Actinomycetota > Acidimicrobiia > Acidimicrobiales > Poriferisodalaceae > JAYPWI01. The sequence goes on along the minus strand of CAYUBX010000071.1, from coordinate 5,654 downwards.
CGGTCGACTACGGCTCGGTCACCCAACTGGTCGAGGATCGGTGCGTCGCTGAGCACGCCGAGCTGCTCGAACGGCTCGCCCACGTGATCGCGACCGAACTGGCGGGCATCGAGGGCGTGCTCGCCGCCACGGTCACCGTTCGGAAGTTGCGGCCTCCCGTGCCCAACGATCTCGCGTCGTCCGCTGTGCGGGTGACCAGGCGGTCCGGGTGACCGCTGCGGTGCGGGCCTTCATCGGTCTGGGCTCCAATCTCGGCGACCGACGCGCCCTCCTCGCCGACGCTGTTCGTGCACTTCCTGACCGCGTTGGAGTGTCGCCTGTGTACGAGACCGCGCCGATCGGCGGGCCGGATCAGCCGTCCTTCCTCAACCTGGTCGTCGAGGTGTCCACCGAACTCGGGCCGTACCAACTCCTGGAGGCGTGCCGCGCGCTGGAGCGAGCCGCCGACCGGGTGCGGCGTGAGCGGTGGGGTCCCCGTACGCTCGATGCCGACGTGCTGCTGTACGACGATCTCTGCCTCGCCGACCCCCTGCTCACGATCCCGCACCCGCGGATGTGGGACCGGCGGTTCGTTCTCGCACCGCTGGCCGACCTGGCTCCCGACCTGGTGACCGCCGAACTCCTCGCCGCCGTTGCCGATCAGGACATCGCCGAGGTCGGACAGCTGGAGGTGTAGCCGTGCTCCTCGCCATCGACACCGGCAACACCCAGACCATGGTCGGCCTGTACGACCTCACGCCAGCCACCCCGGATCGCTGCGCCTCGACCGGGCTCGTCGACCACTGGCGGGTCGCGACCCAGCACGACCGCACCGAGGACGAACTGGCGGTGATGTTCGGAGCGTTCCTGGCTGATCACGACTTCGATCTGCACCGCGACGTCAGCGGGTTCGTGGTGTCCTCCGGGGTGCCGGCGGTCACCGCAGCGCTGCGGCGGTTTGCCGAGCGCTACCTCACGGTGAGCCCGCTGATTCTGGGTCCGGGGGTCAAGTCCGGCATGACGATCCGCTACGAGGATCCACGAGCGGTGGGGGCCGACCGGATCGCCAACGCGGTGGGTGCGACCGATCTCTTCGGCCCGTCCAACGTCGTCGTCGACTTCGGCACCGCGACCACGTTCGATGTGATCGATTCGGACGGCGCCTATCTCGGCGGTTCGATCCTCCCTGGCCTCGAGATCAGCCTCGACGCGTTGTTCGAGCGCGCGGCGCTCCTCCGGCAGGTCGATCTGGTCGAGCCACGCCACGCGGTCGGACGCAACACCCACGAGTCGATCCAGTCCGGCGTGATCTTCGGAACGGCGTCGCTCGTCGACGGCATGGTCGAGCGCATCGAGCACGAGATCGGCCCCGCGACGGTGATCGCCACCGGTGGCTACGCCGAATTGATCGCCCCCCACACCCGCTCGGTGGAGCACCATGAACCGTGGTTGACGTTGCACGGGTTGCGCATCGTCCACGAGAAGAACGCCTCCTGAGGAGCCCATGTCCTCCATCCCCTATCGCTACGAGCCCGACGCGCGCGTCGCACAGCTGATCGCCGACCACCCCGATCTGGAGCCGGGCACCGAGACCGAGACGGTGGTCACGATCGCCGGCCGGCTCATGTTGCGGCGTGTGCAGGGCAAGCTCGCGTTCGGCACCCTCGACGATGGGACCGGTCGAATCCAGCTGTTCGCACCCTCCAAGACCACTCCGGAGTTCGAGGGCTTCACCGATCTCAACCTGGGCGATTGGGTCGGGGTGCGCGGGATCGTGATGACGACCCGGCGTGGAGAGCTGAGCGTCCGGGTCGACGAGTGGGTCCGGCTGGCAGAGGCCAAGCGACCCTTCCCCGACAAGTGGCACGGGATCACCGACCCCGACACCCGCTATCGGCAGCGGTACGTGGATCTGTGGGTGACGCCCGAGGCCCGAAACGCCTTCGTCATGCGCAGTCGGATGATCTCGTTGAGCAGGCGATTTCTCGAAGACCGCGGGTTCATCGAGGTGGAGACACCGATCTTTCACCCGATTCCCGGTGGCGCCCACGCCCGGCCGTTCACCACGCATCACAATGCGCTCGATCTCAAGCTCTACTTGCGGATCGCGCCGGAGCTGTACCTCAAGCGATTGACCGTCGCCGGGTTCGACCGGGTGTTCGAAATCGGCCGCGTCTTTCGCAACGAGGGGGTGTCGACTCGACACAACCCCGAGTTCACGATGCTGGAGCTCTACCAGGCGTACGCGGACTACGACGACATCATGAAGCTGGTCGAGGACCTCGTGGAGTACCTCGCCGTTGAGCTCACGGGGTCGACCGTTCTCGCCTTCGGTGAACGCGAGTTGGACGTCGCGTCGCCATGGCGACGGGCCACGATGCTGGAGCTGATCGAAGAAGCCACGGGCGACGCTCTCCGTCTCGACATGCCGATCGACGAGCTGCGCGCGGCGGCGGATCGGCACGGGGTGCCGGTGAAGGACTCGTACGGTCCGGGCAAGCTGATCCTCGAGATTTACGAGAAGACGGCTGAATCGAACCTGTGGGGCCCGGTGTTCGTGACCGAGTACCCCGCAGAGGTATCCCCGCTGTCGCGCGAACACCGGTCCAAGCCGGGGATGACCGAGCGCTTCGAGGCCATCCTCGCGGGACGCGAGCTGTGCAACGCGTTCACCGAGTTGGTGGATCCGGACGAGCAGCGCGCTCGCTTCGAGGACCAGGCGCGGCAGAAGGCGGACGGCGACGACGAGGCGATGGTCGTCGACGAGGACTACCTGCGAGCCCTCGAATACGGCCTGCCGCCGACCGGGGGTCTGGGCATCGGCATGGACCGGCTCGCGATGCTCCTCACCGGCATCGAGTCGATTCGTGACGTGGTGCTGTTCCCCACCTTGCGACCCGAACAGGGCTGACCGTCAGCGGAGTCGGTCGGCGACGACGGCCGCGGCGTCGAGGTCGTCGACAGCGGTCAGTGCCCGGGTGAGCATCGCGTCGAAGAGGGTCCTGCCGCGTTCGTTCGTGTCGTCGGGGCGTTCGGATCCCGACCGCGCGAGATCGTCGTTCCAACGCGTCAGCAGCGCCTTCTCCTGGGCGCGCCGCTCGGGTGGATCGAGACTGGTGCAGACGAAGTTCGCGATGTCGCGAGGCCCGCGTCCCGGCCCGAAGTGCACCGTCTGTCGCCAGCGCGCGATCTCGCCTGCGAACCGTTCGATGTCGGCGAAGGCGCCTTCCCGGAAGTTGAGTCACTTTGGTGTCTGAGTCACTTTGGTGTCAGACACCGATGTGACTCAACTCACCGATGTGACTCAACTCATCGTTGTTCGACGAAATCGCCGTCGCGGCGGGCGATGAAGAGGCCGTCGGATTCCATGAACACACCTTCGGGTCCTTCGCCCGTGCACATCAGCGTGATCTTGCGACCGTCGACGTTGTCGACCCACGCCCGAAAGGTCACCGGGACGCCGAGCGGTGCAGGCGCCCGGTAGTTCACGGTGAGCCGCGCGGTGAACGCCTGACGGCCCAGCATCCGGTTGAGCGCGCCCATCACCTCGTCGACGATCAGGGCCTGGATCCCACCGTGGATCCGCTCGGGCGGTCCGGCGAACATCGGGTCGATGACGCCGGTTGCGACGACCCTCTCGTCGGACTCCTTGCGGAACTCCAGGCCGATCGACGCCGGATGGAGCTCCCCGCCGGCGATGGAGAAGGGGTCGAACTCGATCTCGTCACCGATTGCGAGCTGCAACGGCGTCTTCTCGCCGGCGTAGATGGCCGCCAGGTGCGGGCGAGTCTGCATGTCGGCGAGCTTGTCTCTGACCTCACCACCGTCGAACCGAGCGGTGAGGGCGTCGACCTCGGCCGCGATGGCCTCCAGCTCCTCGTCCGCGATACGGACGCCCGAGACGGCCCGGTTGAGTCGGGTGAGCGCTCGCGCGACGCGTTTGGTAGATGACCAGTCGACCATGGCGCAGCAACCTAGCGCCGCCGCGGGCTGGCAACCCCGCCCCTTGGAGCCACCGCGACCGCGCCGATACGCTCGCTTGGCCCGACAACGAGGGGAACGTCATGACCCGCGCCATCCAATCCGTCGCCGTCATCGGGACGGGAACAATGGGTTCCGGTATCGCCGCTGCCAGCGCTGCAGCCGGGTGTCGTGTGCTGATGCTCGACCTCACCGAGGACGCCGTCGAGCGGGCGCTGGGCCAGGTCGACGAGGAGAACCGACACCCCGTGGAGACCGGCACGATCGAGGACGATCTGGCCAAGATCGCCGACTACGACTGGGTCTGCGAGGCGATCGTCGAGGACCTCGACGTCAAGCGCGAGCTGTTCGAGAAACTCGAGGAGCTCCGCAAGGACGGCTCGGTCATCTCCTCCAACACCTCGGGAATTCCCCTCCGGCAGATCTCCGAGGGCCTGTCGGACCGGTTCCGATCCGACGTGGCCATCACCCACTTCTTCAACCCCGTCAGGGTGATGAAGCTGTTCGAGCTGGTTCCGGGCGAGGACACCGACGACGAGGTGATCGAGGCGTTCGCCAGCTTCGGGGCCAACCAGCTGGACAAGGGCGTGGTGCACGCCAAGGACACGGTGAACTTCATCGGCAACCGGATCGGCTGCTTCTTCATGCTCAGCGGGTTGCACCTCGCCAAGCCGTTCCTCGCCGATGGCATGAACCAAGAAACCGTCGACGCCGTTCTCTCGGGTCCAGTCGGTCTGCCGCCCACCGGGCTCTACGGCCTGATCGACCTCATCGGGCTGGACGTGATGGAGCTCGTCGGGAAGAACCTCGCCGTCAACCTCCCCGACGGCGACGCGGGCCATGCGTACACGGCGTTCCCCGACGTGGAGCACCGCATGCACGATCGAGGGCAGCTGGGCCGCAAGGCGGGCGGTGGTTTCGCCCGCCAGACCAAGCTCGACGACGGATCGCGTCACAAAGAGACCTACGACCTGTTGGCTGACGATTGGCGCGATGCCCAGCCGGCCGACCTCGAGGGCGTTCCTGGCGACCTCGGCGCGGTGATGTTCGAAGATTCGCCGGCGGGTGAGCTGGCCTGGCAGGTGTACGGCGGCACCCTGCGGTACGCCGCCGACCTCGTGCCGGAGATCGCGGACGACGTCGTGAACATCGACAACGCGATCCGCTGGGGGTTCAACTGGGTGCACGGGCCCTTCGAGATGCTCGACCACCTTGGCCCCGATCGGGTCATCGAGAAGATCGAAGCCGAAGGTGGCGAGGTGCCAGCGATGCTCCAGGTGTTGAAAGACGCCGGTGCCAGCAGCTTCTACCGGGCCGACGGGTCTGAGTATCTCGGCGTCGACGGCGAGTATCACCAGGTCGGCTGAGCCTTTCGCGGCGTCGTGCCGCGAATGAAAATCCTTCAGCGTTGCTGCGAAACTGCCGAGTGGATTGAGGCGCGAGCCGTTGGCGCGCGCCGACGCTTCAGAGGGGTTCCGTGCAGCCACAACAGCGGTCCGCCACCGGCTCCCCACGGCGGCGCAGAGCGAACAAGACCAAATGGGCGCTCACCGTTGTGTCGGTGGGGAGCACTGTCGGCCTGATGTCGCAGATGGGTCCGTTCACCGCCGCTGGAGCATCCGATGCGGAAACCGTGGCCTCGGCACCCCCCGTGCCCGCCGCCGTGACGCCCGCCTCCGAGGACGACGCCGCAC
>CAYUBX010000070.1:7051-9737 GCA_964443165.1 uncultured Acidimicrobiales bacterium | reverse complement strand
CGAGCGATCCCGCCTCGAGCCCTGAACGCGCCGATGTCATAGCCGGGTCGCCACGCTTCGTCACCGTCGAGGCCGTAGCCCGTGATGGTCGTGACGACGAGCCCCGGGTGACGTTCGTGCACCTGCTCGGGAGCGAGCCCGATGCCCTCCAGCGACTGCGGCCGCATGTTGGTGAGATATACGTCTGCGGTGGCGAGCAGGGTCTCCATTGCCTCGAGGCCCTCGTCGGTGTTGAGGTCGAGAACGACAGATCTCTTGCCGCGGTTGTCGAGGGTGAAACCCGGGACGGGAAGGTCACCGTAGCCGAGCGCTCCGAGGATGTTCCGCTGTGGATCACCCCCAGCGGCCTCGACCTTGATGACGTCGGCACCCCAGTCGGCCATCAGACCCCCCGCCGATGGCCCAGCGACCCACATCGCCAGTTCGATCACCCGATAGCCGCTCAACATGCCCGTGGACTCCGCGGTCTCGCCGGTCATGGTCCCCCCTCTGCGCCCGTCTCAGGGAGCGGGCGCCTCCTCGATCCCGAACGGCCGGCCATCCCGCCAGGCCGCTGCGATGTCGCACATGCGCGAGTTAGCGACGCCGAGGGCGGTCATCTGCTCGATCCTTCGTTCCATCGCGTCGAGCCGGCCGCCCCGGCCGATCGCCTGGGGATGGAACGTGACCGTGCACACCCCGTGTTGCACTTCGCGTGTCATCCATCGCACATCTGCGAGAAAGCTGTCGAACATGGACGCCGGGTTCTGGAGGCCCGGCAAGATCGAGCTCTTGAACGTGACGAACTCCAGATGCACGTAGTCGTCGAGATGCCAGCTGAACGGGAGCTCGACCAGATCGGTCGCTTCGCCGAACTGCACGGGACCGTCGACGGGGTACTCGTCACCCGATCGCACCCAATACGGCGCGTAGTCGTGGCCCATCAGGGACGAGTCGTAGCTGAGGCCGTACTCGAGGAGCAGGCCGAGCGTGCGGGCCGAGATGTCACCAGAGGGCGCGCGGTATCCCTGTGGCGGTGAGCCCGTGAGGTCCTCGACCTGCCGGTACGTGCGCTCCATGATCTCCCGCTCCTCGTCGGCCGACAGGCGCGGGTTGTACTCGTGCGTGTATCCGTGCAGGCCCACCTCGCAGCCATGATCGACGATCATTCGGCAGGCGTCGGGGTAGGTGTCGATGGTGTGCCCGGGGATGAAGAACGTGCTCGGGATCTCGTGGCGGGCGAGGAGCTTGAGGATCCGGGGAACTGCGACCGCCCCGAACTCGCCGCGGGAGATGGGCGCGGGTGTGGTCTGCCGACGCTGAATCCACAGCGATGGGCCGTCGAAGTCGAAGCTGAGACAGACGTGGCCTGCCTCGTTCTCGGGCACGGGCCGCGTGTCACCGGAGGACGCCATGGCGCCCGAATCTACTCCCGGTATCGCGGCGGCGCTGTGGGATCAGCCGGCGCGGTGGAGAAGTCGATGCTGTGCGCCGACGATCACGAGACCCACGGTCGTCATGACGAGGCCGATGATCGCCAACATCGTGCTGGTCTCTGTGCCGGTTCGCGGCCGCGAGACGACGGAGTTGTGGACTTCCGTGAGCCGCGGCAGCATGGCCGGCGAGGGAGCCAGGGGGGGACAGATGCCGCTGAACATCGGGGAAGGCGACAGCTTTCCCGACGTCTCGATGCTCGACCACGACGGTGAGAGCCGATCGATCTCGGAGATCGCGCGCGGGAAGCCGCTATTTCTGGCCTTCTTCCGCGGGCCCTGGTGACCCAAGTGACAGCTTCAGCTGCGAGAGCTCGTGCAGTTCTCCGACGCCACCAAGGTCGCCTACCAGAACATTGCGGCCGTCTCGGTTGACCCACCCCGCGTTCTCGAGGCGTTCAAGCACGGACTGGGGGCACCGTTCCCGTTCTTGAGCGACGAGGACCGAGCTGTCACGAATCTGCTCGACATCAGCGAGTCGACCGATCCACGCCACGGGCCGTTGCCGGTTCCGTTCACCTTCGCGCTCCTGCCCGACCTCACCGTCCATCGGATCTGGAACGGGTGGTACATGGCGGGACGCCCGACACCGGACGAGTTGCGTCAGGCGTCGCGCTCGATGAACGAGATCGTCAACGCCGACGCTGACTTTCGAGGAGACTGACCGGCACCGGAACAGCCCTGCGGCGTTCGAAGCCGAGAACGACGACGCCGGCGGCGACGAGGGCGGCTCCGAGCGTGGCCAGCCAGATGCCGGGCGCACCGGTGGCGGGCAACTCCGGGTCACCCGTCGGGCCGGTGGGATCCTCGGTCGTTGTCGTCGGCGCGGCCGTGGTGGTCGTACTCGTCGTGGTGGTCTCGTGGCCCGCGTGTCCGGGCACGTATTGGGTGGTGCTCGGGCTCGGGTCACCGTCGACGACGCAATCGATCGCGAGGCACTCCACCTCGCCCTCGCCCCCTTCGCTCTCGTCCCCACCTGACACAGCGCTCGCAATCGAACCCCAGAGGCCCACGAGAGCGGCGAATCCAACGACCGCTCCGAGAACCCAGCGCAACCTGGTCTGCATGGTGGACCTCATGAGGCGAACCGAGCCGGTCCCGGGGCGCCGCCGGCTCCTTTCGGCAGCGGTGACCGGTTCCAGAGCTAGAGCTCACGTCAGCTGCCAGACACGGCGCCAAGACCGACGACAGCCCACTGGATCCCACCGCAGACC
>CAYUBX010000070.1:0-7041 GCA_964443165.1 uncultured Acidimicrobiales bacterium | reverse complement strand
ACCTGCACGAACGGAACCGGATCATCCGGGAGGAGATGGGTGGCGCCGCACGGGTCGCGCGGATGCGAGCGGAGGGCGTGCCCACGATCCGCGACCACATCGATGCCTTCGTCGATCCCGGGACGTTCCGCGAGCTGGGCACTCACAGCCGGTCGATGCGGCTGGACGATCGGCACAACACCCCCGGGGACGGAAAGGTCGGAGGCGAGGGGACGGTCGATGGCCGACCGGTGTCGGTCAGCGGCGACGACATCACCGTGAAGAAGGGATCGAGTGCCATCGTCGGGAGTCGCCGTCTGTCGCGCCTCTACGAGCGGGCCATCGAGCGCGGGATGCCGTACGTGTACTTCGGCGAGACCGGAGGTGGGCGAATCCCCGACCTCATCGGTGCCGAAGGGATCTCCGACGTCGCACCGTCGCCGTACGTCGCCACCCGGCACCGCCGCATCCCCATGGCGAGCGTGATCGTCGGACAGAGCTTCGGCGGCTCGTCCTTCCAGTCGGCGTTCTCGGATTTCGTGGTGCAGGTGAGGGGCTCGGTGATGGCCGTGACGTCGCCGCGTGTGTTCGAGATCGCGACGGGAGAGGTCATCGGTTTCGAGGAGCTGGGCGGTGTCGACGTGCACGCCCGGCTGACCGGCCAGATCGATCTGGGGGTCGACACGTTTGAGGAGTCGTACGACGCTGTCCGTCGGTGGCTGTCGTATCTGCCATCCAGCGCCTGGTCGCCCGCTCCGCGTACCGACGTGCGCGCCGACATGGAGCCCGATCAGGCCCTCGCCGACATGGTTCCGGCCAAACGCACCCGCGGCTACGACATGCGGCGCTTCGCGAGCTCGCTCCTCGACGAGGGCTCGTTCTTCGAACTCCAACCTCTCTACGCCCGCAACCTGACGGTGGGACTCGGGCGGCTCGACGGCTACAGCGTCGGCGTCATCGGCAACAACCCGATGTTCAACGCCGGCGTTCTCGACCCTGACGCCTGTCGCAAAGCGATCCGCTTGATGACGTTGTGTGACGGATTCAACATCCCCGTCATCTTCCTGATGGACGTGCCCGGGTTCATGGTGGGCCAGGCGGTGGAGCACGGTCGGATTCTCTCGCTCGCCATCCGGTTCGTGGAGGCGCTCGCCAACATGTCGACGCCGACGCTGACGGTGACCCTCCGCAAGGGGTTCGGGCTCGCGTTTCCGGCGATGAACGGCTCGGGAATGGGGTCGTCGGGTCTCTACTCGTGGCCGGGCGCCGAGATCGGGTTCATGGACCCCGACGTTGGAGTCAACGTCGCATATGCGGCCCGGCTGGACGCCTTGGACGATGCCGGACGCGAGGAGGAGCGGGCGCGGCTGATCGCCGAGATCGCCGACGCCACGTTGCCGTACGAGGCGGCCGGCACCCTGCGCATCGACGAGGTCATCGATCCAGCGGACACACGACGGGTGCTGGTGGAGGACCTGCGCCAACTCGAGGGTCGGCGCGTCCCGCCCCCCGAACAGCGCCCGCTCAGTTACTGGCCCACCGTGTGAGGAGCCCTACCAGCCCCTGGTGAGGTCGGTGCTCTCGAGCTCGTCCCACAGGGCGTCGGGGATCGGGGCGTCGATCAGCTTCCGGTTGTCGAGAACCTCGTCGAGTGCTCGGGCGCCGGGGATGACCGCCGCGACGGCCGGGTGGCGGAGGGGATACTGGAGCGCCGCCGCGCGGATGTCGACCCCGTGGCGGTTGCATATCTCGCGCAACTGCTGGGACCGGTTCCACAGCTCGTCGCTGGCCGGTCGGTAGTCGTAGGTGGCCTTCGACCGCTCGATGTTGGTCAACAGACCGGAGTTGTACGGCCCGCCGATGATGATCGACACGTCGCGCTCCAGGCAGGCGGGGAGGAAGACGTCCAGCGGCTCTTGTTCGAGAAGCGTGAAGCGCCCGGCGAGAAGGAAACAGTCCACCGGGATTCGCTCGAGGATGTCGTGGCAGATCTGCCACTCGTTGACTCCGAGCCCGATGGCCTCGACGACCCCTTGATCGCGGAGTTCGACCATCGTCGGGAGGGCGCCCTCCAGCGCAGCCGCCACCACCTCCGGTTGGGCGTCGCCGTGCGTCCATGCGTCGATGTCGTGGCAGAGGAGGATGTCGATGCGGTCGAGGCCCAGCCGGTCGAGGCTCTCCTCGACCGATCGAAGAGTCGCCTCTCGCGAGTAGTCGTGCCGAATCGCGAAGGGTTCGTCGTCCCTCATGCCTGCGTAGCGCTCGCCCTCGTCGAGGGGAACGAGGAGCCGCCCGACCTTGGTCGACAGGACGAACTCGCTGCGTTCGTGCGAGCACAATGCGTGTCCGAGGCGACGCTCCGACAGGCCGTGCCCATAGAGCGGCGCGGTGTCGAAGTAGCGCACATCGCCGTCCCAGGCCCCGGAGATCACCGTGGCCGCGGCCTCTTCAGTGAGGCGCGCTCCGACGGCTCCGAGCGGCGCGCTCCCGAAGCCAAGGCTGGTGACCTCGACGTCGGTGGTACCGATCCGCCTGTACTCGAACACCGAACCTCCCCTCGACCGCAACGCTACAGCCACCGGTTTTAGTGCGGATTTGGCGTCGTAGGACCCATGTCCAATTGAGAAGTACCCGGCGCAGATCGTTCTCTACACCACATGGCAGAAGCGGGTGTTGACAAGACCGACTCGGCGCAGCGCGGAGACATCATTCCGGCAGTTGAGCTGAGCGACAGAGAGATCCGGCGACTCGGCGGCAGACGGCCGACGATGTACGTCGCGATCTTCGTCGTGTGGGCGCTGACGGTGTGGTGGTTCTCGGATCCGCTCGCCGAGTTGGTCATGGCGGGCGACAGCTGGTGGCTGTCGGCGATGCTGCTGTACTTCGTGGCGTTCGTGGCGGTGGCGTGGTTGTACGGCGTCTACAACATCGCCGTCGTGGTGTTCGCACGCACGACAGCGCGCCTGCCGGACCCCGATCGGCCGATCGGCCTCGAGACCCCAGCGGTCGCCGTGCTCTACACGACCTACAACGACTTCTCCGAGGCCGCGGCGCGCACGTGTGTGGAACTCGACTACCCCGACTACACGGTGTATCTGCTCGACGACAGCACGGACCCGGCGATCCAGGCGCGCGTCGACGAGTTCGCGGCCGACTGTGGCGACCGCGTCCGCGTGATCCGACGACCGGACAGAGAGGGCTTCAAGGCGGGCAACCTCAACCACGCGCTCGAGATGGTCGTCGATGAGCCGTTGTTCGTGGTGGTCGACGCCGACGAGCGGATGCCGACCGATTTCCTGTCAGTGCTCGTGCCACAGATGATGGGCGACGAGAGCCTCGGGTTCATCCAGGCCAACCACCGGTGCCTCAGCGAGGGCGGTGACCTGCAGGCAGACCTCGCGGTCGGCGTCGACGTCCACTGGAAGTGGTACCAACCGCTCCGCAATCGCTACGGCTTCGTAATGTTCCTGGGGCACGGCGCAATCATCCGGCGTGACGCATGGCTGGCCGCCGGGGGTTTCCCCGAACTCGTCAGCGAGGATCTCGCGTTTGCGATCGTCGCTCGTGAACACGGCTATGTCGGCGCGTTCGAGAAGGACGTGGTGTGTTGGGAGGAGTTCCCGGCGACCGTGCGCGACTTCCGGCGTCGCCACGTGAAGTGGAGTCGTGGCACGGCGGAGTTCCTTCATCGCTACGCCGGGAAGCTGATTCGCTCTCGGCGGATCAGCGCCACGGAGAAGGCCGACATCCTCTTCCCGACGGTGAATCTCCCGCTGACCCTCTTCTTCTTCGTGTTCATGCTCGTGGGCGGGCTCGGCATCCCGCTCTTGGCCGGCACGCGCTCGACGCTCACCGTCGACCTCGGGGTGATCGAGACAGGGCTCCCCGTCTTCCGGCTCCCCGAGGCGTTCACCGCGCTGCACCGATGGGACATCTACCTCGTGACCTTGATCACGATCGTCTCACCGCTGAGCAGCTTCATCCTCGATCTGTGGCGTCAGCCCCTTCGACTCGCCCGGTTCCTGGGCCAGTCCACGGCTCTCTATGCGACGTTGGCGCCGCTGACGGCGATGGCCATCATCGGCTACCTCTTCACCCGCCGCGCCCAGTTCATCGTGACCGGTGACCGCGGGGCAGCTGCCTCGAAGGAAACGCAGCCGGACGAGACGGCGACGCGTCGCGAGCGGCTCCGGCACTTCCTGAGCACCACCGACCCTGACAGCGACGGCGTACGCCGCTCCGAACTCTGGATCGCCGTCGTCGTGATCGTCGGAGCAGCGATGACCTACCAGATCGCACTCGTCGGCATCGGGGTCGGCTACCTGCTGGTCAGCCGAATGCACCGGTCGGGTTGGGACACCTGGAGGAACAACCCCGCTCTGTACGCCCCCGCGGCGGGAATCGCCGGATCGACCGTGTTGGGTGCCTCGAGCCTGGTTGGATTCCAACCGGCCTTCTTCGGCCTGTCGATGTTCCACTTCTGACCGCGGACGTCAGCGGGAGGGTCTGTCGACCATCTCGTTTTCGACGGCCCACAGGGCTGCCTGCGTGCGATCCGACACCCCGATCTGGGCGTAGATCTTGGTGAGGTGCGCCTTCACCGTTTTCTCCGTGATCTGGAGCTCGCGGGCGATCTGCTTGTTGGGCAGGCCGGCGGCGACGTGCGAGAGCACTTCGATCTCGCGGTCGGACAGCACCGGATTGACCGTTTGCGGCGCAGTTCGGTTGTCGAGAAGCGCGCGGGCAGCGCGCGGATCGAGTGGTGACTCCCCGCCGGCAGCAGATCGCACCGCATCGATGAGGGTTCGGGGATCTGCGTCTTTTGCGAGGTATCCGACCGCGCCAGCGTTGAGCGCATCCATGACCCGTTCGGCCTCGGTGTGTGCGGTCAGCATCACCACTCGTGCGTCCGGCCGCTGCGCCAAGATCTGCCTGGTCGCCTCGGCGCCGTCCATGCCAGGCATCGAGAGATCCATCAGGATCACGTCGGGCGCCAAGGAGCGGTCGGAGTCGACTGCGTCGGGGCCGCTCCCAGCCACTCCGCAGACCACGATGTCATCGGCCTGGTCGAGGAGCCGCACGAGGCCGGCCTGGACGAGTTCGTGGTCGTCGACGACAAGAACCTTGATCACATCGGCACCTCCACTGTGAGGGTGGTGCCGACTCCGGGCTCCGACTCCACGCTGAGATGCCCGCCGTGGCTCGTTGCGGCATCAGCCAGCAGCCGGAGGCCGAAGTGGTTGGGTGGGACCTCCGCACCTGGATCGAATCCCTCCCCGTCGTCGGTCACCGAGGTACGGAGGCCTTGGCCGTCCTGGCGAACCGACACCGAGATCGAACTCGGTTCGCCGTGCTGCATCGCGTTGCGGATTCCCTCCTGGGCCACGCGATACACCAGCTCGGAGGTCTCCTGCCGGAGAGCGGGCAGGTCGTTGAGCTGCAGCTCCGTCTCGATGCCCGCGGTCTCGACCGGAGCGAGAAGCTCGGTCAGCGCGACGTCGATGCTGCGCCCCTGGAGACTCTGCGGGTAGATGTCGACGAGGAGGGACCGAAGGGACTGCAGGCTGCGTCGCACGGCGACGGCGGCCATGTCGAGATCGGCGATCGCGGTCTTCGACGGCGACGATCCGGCCGACTGAGCGGCCGCGGAGATCGCATACGACGTGCCGGCGAGCTCCTGGACCACGCCGTCGTGGAGGTCGGCGGCGATTCTGCGTCGCTCTTCGTTCGAGCTGTCGAGCGCCAGCTCGAGCAGGCGTTCTCTCTCCCGCTGCGCCTTGGCCAAACGACGATTCAGCCCCCAAGCCAGTAGCAGGTGGATGGCCTCAAGAAGGGCGAGCGACCCGATCACGATCGGTGCCAGCGCGTCGAAGATGCGGTCGCTCGACTCGCCGACGGCCGAGATATCGAAGTAGCTCTCGTAGAGGAGCCGCTCGCCGCTCGGCCCACGGATCGGCAGGTACACCTCGAGCATCTCGTCGTAGATCGACTCGAAACGGTTTTCGCGGCCCTCGAGGTCGCTGATCTCGGAGATGACCTCTCCTGTGGCGAGCGACGACACCTTGTCAGCGTCGAACTCGTACTGCTCGCCGATCAGCTCAGGGACGTCCGAGTAGACGATCCGCCCATCTTCGCTCCATAGCTTGACCCGGATCGTCGAGCCCGTGAGGACCCGTTCTCGTATAATGGCATCCAGCGCAGCGATCGACGAGGTCGATCCCTGCATCAGCTCGGCGGTGAGGTTCGGCTCCACGACGGCGGTTGCTACGATCTCGGTCAGAGTACGGACGTCCGTGATCGCCTCTTCACGTCCCGCGGTGCGGCTGGCGTAGAGGCTCGCAAACGCGACAAGGGCCATTCCTGCCAGTCCGATCGCGACCGTTTGTGCGAGCGGGTTGCGCCAGTAGCGCCGGGTGCGTGCCATGAGCGCGCTCACAGTGGCCGATTCTCCCACCCGAACACCTCTTGTGGCCAGTCGGCGGTCACTCAGCGAGGTCGCCGACCACCCTGATCCTCACGCGTCGCGCGTTGCCGGGAAGGTACGCGATCGGCAGGTCTTCGATCTCGATCGTCTCCACCGACGCAGCGTCCGCCCCGGCGTCGATGGCGGATGTGGTGGCCTCGTCGATGGCCATCGCCACAGCGTCGTCGCGCTCGACATCGCGAAACACCCGATCCACCTCACCGCTCACCTGCGCGAGCGCGGCGCCGACGGCGTTCGCGACACCGGCGTGGGCGGGCCGGATGACGTCGTTGACCCCGGCGACCTGGTCTGGAACGGCGAACGCCCCGCCGCCCACGGCGATCAACGGTACGTCCCCCGCGGTCACCTTCATCCGATCGGCGCCCTCTGCGATCATGTCTGCCGCGACCTGCAACACGGCGCTCGCATCATCGACATCGGGTGCCGCCCAGCCATCGACCGACAGGCGGCCTGTGGAGACAGCGGCGTCCGTGAGGGTGTATGTGTCTCCGCCCGTGACGAGTGCGCGATCGAGGAGGCGCTGTCCGACGCTGTCTGGGCCGAGTCGGAGCGGGTCGCGCCGCACGATGCTTCCCCCC
>CAYUBX010000069.1:0-9825 GCA_964443165.1 uncultured Acidimicrobiales bacterium | reverse complement strand
GCAGACACATGATCCGGCCTGAGCGCGAGCGCCTCCGTCACCGATCGGCGCCAGTCGTCCTCGCTCTCCCCCACCCCGCCATAGATGAGGTCGAGGTTGAGCCGCCCGATCCCTGCGGACCGGGTCGCGTGCACTGCCGCTCGAACGTTGGCCGGATCGTGCCAGCGGCCGAGCGCCTCAAGAACGTGCGGAACCATCGACTGCACGCCCAAGCTGATGCGGTTCACCCCCGCCGAGGCATACGTCTCGATCTGCGGCTGGGTGACCTCGTCTGGATTGCACTCCACCGTGAACTCCGCGCCCGCTGCGATGGTCAGCGGTTCGAACACCCTCATCAGCAACTCGGCGGGCACGAGGTTGGGGGTTCCGCCGCCAACGAAGATCGACGTGATCTCCGGGAGGTCAGCCGCAACGCGCTCCGCCTGAGTCCGACACGCGACCAGGTAGTCCTCGATGAGGTGGTGACGATCCGTCCACGTGGCGAAAGCGCAGTAGTCACAACGCGACGCGCAGAAAGGAACATGGAGGTAGAGCCCGAACGGGCGCTCTGCGCTCACCCCGGCGACCTCAGAAGAGAGCCGCCTGCACGGCGACCTCGTCGGCTTCGTGGTCGCCGAGGTCGATCTGAACGCCGAACAGCTGCCCGACGTCGATCACGAACCTCTCGTCGAACCCCGGGCGCTCCACGATGACAACCCGACCCACCACACCACACGCAGTCAGATCGTGGGTCCCTCGGTCCAGGGCTGCTGGGTACCGCACCACCCGCTTGACCAGCGGATCGCCGACGAGCGGGTTGGGCCACGGTTCGGACATGGGTTCGATCCTCGGGTCGGCCATCGCTTCGATCAGCTCGGTGGTCTGGGCCTGGGCTCGGTCGAGCACATCGTCGAGCTCGGAGGTCGGTCGGGGCGACACCAAACCCTCGATCTTTCGGGCCACCGTGACGGCCTGCTGGACGCCCATCGTCTCGGTCACCAGATCCTCGATCTCGCGAACGGCGAACCCGTCCGTGGCGAGTGCGACGTACCGGGCCAACCACGCACCCTGCTCGAGCAGCCGATGCCCACCAACGGCACCCGCCGACGTGCCCACCTTGAGCGACCCATCGGGGAACACCGCCAGGTACAGCCGATGCGGTTGGTCCAAGTGTTTGGCGATACGGCCGTCGACCGCACCGCGGCCGAGCCGGTGCGCCTGGTGCATGCTCGCTGCGAGGACGTTATCGACGGTACGGCATCGCTCGCACTGCCGACCTTCGACGGGCGGCTTGTCGCAGTCGACGTGGACGGCACCACCGTCGGAGCGATTGGTGTGGCCGAGGCAGCGCGGCGCTCCACCTGGCACCGCCTGATAGCGAAGCCGCGCACCCGTGAGCGGCACGAGCTTCGACGCCTGCGACGCGGTCGCCCGGATCCTCAGACGCGGCTCACCGCCGGCCCAAGTGAGACCCACGAGGTGGGCCCGGCCGACGATGGAGGAGAGTCGAGTCTCGACCGAGGAATGTGCGGCGTTCAGACGCCCAAGCGTAGGCCGAGGTCGGCCAGACGCGAGGTGGCAGTCTCGACGCTCGTGTCGAGGATGCAGGCGATGGCGCGGAGGTCCTCGCGGCGGATGGTGAGCATCCGGCCGTTGAAGTCCTGGCGCTGCATCTGGATCATCGTGAGGTAGCGGGTGAGCATCGACGACTCGGGCAGAGACAGGGTCTCGAGGCGAGTCAAGTCGATGGTGACGTTGGCGTCGTCACGACCTTCCATGACGTCGAGTTCGGCGTCGTCGTCGCCCCGCGGCAACAGTTGGGCCACCGGCACGTGGTAGAAGCTGGCCAGCCGGGACAGGCGCGGCACCGAGATGGCGCGCTCGCCTCGTTCGTAGGCACCCAGCACCGACGCCTTGAACTCGTGATGGGATTCGGCCTCCACGTCCTGCAGCGACATGCGCTTCTGACGCCTGATGGCCCGAAGGCGTTCGCCCACGCGCTTGCCGTACGTCGCGTCCTCTTCCGCCTCGTCCCGAAGGTCAATTTCCGACATAGAACGTTGAGCCGACCCCAAGGGGCTGGGATCGGTGCCTCCTGAGGGGAGAGACTAGCTCACGCTGAGTGTTCGAATACCAATCGAGATCGCAAGAGACTCAAGGTGGCGCCCGCCACGATGGCCGCGGTTTCGGCCCGCAGGACCGAGGGACCCAGACCGATACATACTGCTTCAGGGCTCAACTCTGTGCCGTCCCAGCCCCCCTCTGGGCCCACGAACACCGCCGGGTGGGCCAACGTGGGGGCAATTCCGTCACGGTGGGCAAGAACCGCGCCACCGTCCGCTTGTGCAGCCGTGACCTCGGACAATGGCTCCACGACAGGGATCCGCACCTGGCGGCTCTGCATCGCCGCCGATCTGGCCACGGAACGTAGCCGTTGCAGGTGTCGTTCTCCGCGCTCGCCCTCCCACCGAACCACCGACCGCACCGAGCTGAGCGGCTGGATGCGATCGACGCCCAACTCGGTGAGTTTCTGGACGATCCAGTTGGGCCTGTCGCCCTTCGGAACAACGAATCCCACCATGATCTGGGGCTCTGGGGCCTTCACCGTGACGATCTCCCCCGTCGGATCGACCGCGCCGCCGAGAACCGCGGGGCGCCACCTCCCGTCACCATCGGACAGGGTGATCACGTCGCCGTCTCGTACCCGGAGGACCCGGCGGAGATGGTGCTCATCGTCATCGAGAAGGACGGGCGCCTCGAGCGACTCGACGAACACATGGGGACCGCCCGAACCGTCGGGAGGGGGTCCGATCCCGGCCACGGGCTACTGGAACGCCGACCGCAGCTTGCCCAGGAGACCCTTGTCGCCTGGATCGGCGACCTCCTCACCGCGCTGCTCGGCCAGCTCGCGCAGCACGGCCTCGTCGTCTTTCGAGAGCTTCGTGGGGATGTCGACCCGCAGCGAGATCAGCAGATCGCCTCGTCCGCGACCGCGACCCTCAAGACGCGGCACACCGTGGCCGCGGAGACGCAGCACCTCGCCCGGCTGAGTACCCGGTGGGATGGCGAGTTCCTCGGGACCGTCGAGGGTCTCGAACTCGATGCGTGCCCCCAGCGCGGCTTGCAGCATCGAGACCGGCTGCTCGGCGATGAGGTGGTCCCCCTCGCGGACGAAACGGTCCGAATCGGCCACCCGCAGGTGGACATAGAGGTCGCCCGAATCGCCACCTCGCGGGCCTGCGGCCCCTCGACCGGTCAGGCGAAGGGTGGATCCCGTATCGACGCCCGCGGGCACACGCACCTCGTAGGAGCGAGTGTCCATCCGCCGACCTTCGCCACCACACGCCGAGCACGGGTCGCTGGCGACGATGGTCAGCGCCGGCAGTCCGGTGGTCATCATCTGGCCGAGCAGGCTCTGACGGACCTGGCGCACCTGGCCCTGACCGCCACATGTGGAGCACGTCTGGATCAGCGTGCCGGGGGTGGCGCCGATGCCGTCGCAGCTGTCGCACCCGACCGCGGTACGAAGCTCGACCCGGCGGTCGACCCCGAACATGGCCTCTTCGAAGTCGAGATCGAGCACGACTTCTTGGTCCTGACCGCGGGGCGGACCCGTCGGGCCTCGCGAACGACCGCCTCCGAAGGGGCTGCCGCCGAAGAAGTTCTCGAAGATGTCGTTGAGATCGAAGTTGAACGGATCGCCGCCCGCTCCCCCGCGCAGACCCTCTGCGCCGAAGCGGTCGTAGCGGGCGCGCGCATCGTCGTCGGAGAGGACCGCGTAGGCCTCGCTGATCTCTTTGAACTTGGCCTCGGCTGCCGGATCATCGGGGTTGGCGTCGGGGTGGTACTGCCTGGCGAGCCGGCGGTACGCCTTCTTGAGGTCGTCCGCGGATGCGTCGCGGGAGACCTCGAGCAGCTCGTAGTAGTCGGTTGCCATCGCCGCAGTCAGTCCCGTCAGTCTTCAGTGGCTTCACCCAGCGACTCCCCGAGCCGGCTGCTCACCACCTGCACGGCGGCGAGGGCCCGGGGGTAGTCCATCCGGGTGGGTCCCAAGAGTCCGATGCTACCGACCGGCTCGCCGTCCACGTTGTACGGAGCGACCACCACGGCGCACTGCGAGAGGGGTTCGAGGCCGGTCTCCGACCCGATCGCGACGCTGAGGCCCCGGTCCACCAGGCTGCCAAGGAGGCTCACCACGAGCAGCTGCTCCTCGAGCACGGCCAGAACAGAGGTGACGGTGGAGATGGCTTCGAACTGACCGGCCATGTTGGCTGCACCACCGACGTACAGATCGCCGCTGGTGTCGCCGCCGTCGAGCGACTGCACGGCTGCGCTCACGAGGGCGTCCACGTCGGGATTTCCGGTGGGAGCCACCTGGGGCACATCGCCGAGCGACGACCCGACGAATGCGGCGCTCAACAGCTCCGATGCCAGCGCGCAGTCTGCGTCGGTGGGCTCGCTCCCAGCGGAAGCCTCGATCATCGACCGTTCGATCGAACCGGACGACGTGACGATCACGAGAAGGACCTTCGAGCCGCCAAGGTTGACAAGCTGAACGGAGCGAACCGTGGTGGGGTCGTGCTGCGGGCCAACGACGACCGCGGCGTACGTGGTGAGCTCGGACAAGAGCCGGCTCGTGTCGACGAGCCGCTGCTCGATCTCACCCTGCGCATGCTCGAAGAACTTGCGCACCTGACGTGCGGCCGTGGCGTCAAGCCGACCCGGCCCGAGTGCATCGACGAAGTACCGGTAGCCCGCCTCCGTTGGAATCCGGCCCGCGCTCGTGTGCGGCTGCGCGAGGAACCCCTCGGCTTCGAGCGCCGCCATGTCGTTGCGGATCGTGGCCGCCGATACCTCGAGACCAGACAGCTCGGTGACCGCGCGGGAACCGACCGGCTGCGCGGTGTCGATAAAGCTCTCAACGACGGCTCGCAGAACCGTCGCCTTTCGCTCGTCCATCGCGTCCTCGGGTCCCGGGTACCGAACCGAAATGATATCGACCCCCGGGTGGAGCACAGCCGCACGTGCCCCTAACCTGCCCGGATGGCTGGGGGGACCTCACGCGAGAGGCTGTCGGATCTCCTCGACGAGATCGAACGAGCGGTCGTCGGCAAGCGGGACGTCCTCGAGGCGATGGTCGTCGCGCTGGTGGGTGGCGGACACGTCCTGATTGAGGACGTACCAGGCGTCGCGAAGACCCTGATGGCCCGCAGCCTCGCCGCGACGACAGATCTTTCCTTCGGCCGGGTGCAGTTCACCCCCGACCTCGTTCCCTCCGACATCACCGGTTCCGCGCTGCCCGAGCCGGGGACCAACCAGCTGGTCTTTCAGCCGGGCCCGCTCTTCGCGCATCTCGTGCTCGGCGACGAGGTCAACCGCGCGCCACCCAAGACACAGGCTGCGCTCTTGGAGGCGATGGAGGAGTCCCAAGTGACGGTGGACGGCGTCACCCACCACCTCCCCGACCCCTTCATGGTGATCGCGACGCAGAACCCCATCGAGTCGGACGGCACCTACCCCCTCCCCCACGCCCAGCTCGATCGCTTCATGTTCCGCCTCACCGTCGGCCCTCTCGGCGCTGGCGACGAGGTGGAGATCCTGCGACAGCGCATCGACCGCGGCCAGGACGAGGTGGACCTGGCCGTCGTGCTCGACGCCGACTCCGTTGCCTCGGCTCGCAAGGCGGCCGAGCAGGTGTCGGTGGACGACGACGTGCTCGTGTACGCCACCGCGCTGGCCACAGCCACCCGCGAGGACCCCAACATCGATCTCGGCGTCAGCACACGGGCGGTCGTCGCCCTGGTGCGGGCTGCTCGTGCCCGGGCCGTCGTGCGCGGCAGGGACTTCGTGGTCCCCGACGACGTCAAGATCCTGGCGCCCCTCACCTTCGCCCACCGACTCGTGATGAGCACCGAAGCATGGGTGCGCGGCGTCACGGGACAAGATGTCGTCGCCGACTGCCTCGAACGGGTGCCGGTTCCCGAGTCGCTGACAGCCGAGGACCGCGCAGCCCTCAGCCGTGACTGACGAGGCCGAACCGCTCGGAGTTCAGCCCTTCATCACCCCGCGCGGCCTCGGACTGGCGATCCTGTCTGCCGCGGTCGGCGCCTTCGCTGTCCTGACCGGGCAGCAGCCGACCGCTGTCTTGGCCGCCGCGCTTCTCGCCTGGGTCACCGTGGGCGTGTTGCTCCACCGCTGGCCCGACCTGCGTGTCGCAGCCAGCCTCACCGACGACCGGGTGGTCGAAGGAGACGTCGTCGACCTCGTTGTGGACATCGAGTCGACCACCTCCATCCCGTGGCTCGAAGTGGAGGTCGTGACGCCAGACGATCTCCCCGTCGTCGGTGGAGTGCCGTCGGCGATCGTGGCCCTGCCAGCTGGCCGATGGGCCGCGATCCGGTTCGAGCTGTCGGCAGAACAGTGGGGCGTGTCATCGCCCTCTCGTTTGCGAATCACCACCCGGGACCGGATGGGCATCTACGCGGCCCGCCGGGTGGTGACCCTCGACCTTCCGCTGCGTGTCCACCCCTCCGACCGCCGGATGGACGCCATGATCCAGTCCACCCGCACCCGGGCGCGGGTCGGCCACCACCTCGCGCGCCAGCGGGGCGACGGCTGCGAGTACGCCGATGTCCGACCAGCCAAGGCCGGCGACCGGCTTCGCTCGGTCAACTGGCGCGTCACCCTGCGCCGGTCGGAGTACTGGGTGAGCGATCGCCACCCCGACCAGGCGAGCGACCTCGTGCTGTTCATCGACAGCGGGCAGGCCCTCGGCCGCGGGAGCAACTCCACGATCCACACCGCCGTGAGGGCGGCGCTCGCCCTGACCGAGGGACACCTCGGCACCCACGACCGGGTGGGTCTCCTCGACGTCGGTCGCCGCGTGCGATGGTTCCGGCCCAGGATGGGGCGGCTGCAGCGGCGGCGACTCGTCGACGCGCTCCTCGAAATCCGGCCGGAACTCGGCCTCGGCGTTCGCAAAGCCTCTGACCTGCCGCTTCAGGGTGTCGACACCGGCGCGACGATCGTGGTGCTGTCTCCGCTGCTCGACCCCCGCCCGATCGACGTGATGCTGTCCCTGCACGACAGGGGGTACGACCTGGTGGTGTTGTGGTGTCAGCCCGACATCGAGGCCATC
This sequence comes from uncultured Acidimicrobiales bacterium, assembly GCA_964443165.1. GTDB lineage: Bacteria > Actinomycetota > Acidimicrobiia > Acidimicrobiales > Poriferisodalaceae > JAYPWI01. The sequence continues at coordinate 2,708 of CAYUBX010000069.1, read as the reverse complement.
CGCCCGGCAGAGGGTCGCAACGCCGAGTTGGCGCGGCGCCTGTGGAACATCCAGAGGGAGCAGTGGCGCAGACGACTCACCAGCGCCGGGGTCCCCGTCGTGGCCTGGAACGGTGATGGCTCGCTCGAAGCCGCGATGACCGTGCTCGACCACCAACGACGGACGCGGGTGGGCTGATGTCGTACTCCCGCATCGCCATCGCCGCAGGAGTCACCAGCCTTCTGTTCGCGTGGCTGGGTGTGATGGCGACGGTCGCCGACCCGCGCGTCGCAGCGCCGGTGGCACTCATCGTCGCGGGGCTGCTCGGCGCAGGGCTGGTCATGGCCTCGCAGGTCGCCTTTGCGGTCGCGATCGTGGTCGCGACGGTCGGGTACGCGATCGGCGGGATCCGCGGCGTGAACGGCGCGGTGTGGGCCGCCATCGCAGCCGTGGTGTCGATCGCCGGGGTGCGGATCTGCTGCGATGCGCGTCGCCCGGCTCGCATCGCGATCGGAGCCCAACGCTCGCTGGTGATCGGCCAGGTCGCCGTCGCGGCAGCGATCGTGGCGGCCGCACTCCTCAGCTGGGTCATGGCGCCCGTCGAGCCTGCCCGGATCTTCATCGTGATCGGCGTGGCGGCGAGCGCTGCTCCGCTGTTCCTGTTCCGGGTGGTCAACCGGGATCCAGACGCGTTGAGCTCGCGGCCCACGCGCGTCCTCGGCGCCGCGGTTGCGGTTGCGGTGATCTGCACGCTGGTGGTGGTCGGTGCCCGGGCGGCTGATCATCAGCGTTCCCTTCCACCACGTGTTGGTGAGGTGACCCAGGAAGAGACGGAGGACAACGAAGTCGTACAGCGTCCGTCCACCCCCGAGCTCAGCGAGGAGGCACCGCCTCCCGGCGAGTGGATCGCCGCCCTGGCGAGCCTGCTCTTGGTCCTCGTGATCCTCGCCCTTCTGGCCAGTGGGCTCCTGTCGCAGCAACCGATCGAGTTCGAGCCGGACGCGATGGCCGGTGAAGGTGACGGCACCTTCACCGACTCGATGGTGGAAGATCCCATGGCGGTGCTGGTCACCACCGAGGACGCGGCGGCCGTCCTCCGTCAGGCGCTCGTGGCGATCGAAGAGGTCGACGATCCGCGCCAGGCGATCCGGCTGGCGTATTCGCTGGTCGAAGCAGGCTTCGGCGATCTCGATGCGCGGCGCGGACCGTCGGAGTCCGAGAGCGAGTACCTCTCCCGGCTGCTGCCGGGCCTCGGTGCCTCCGCCGACTCGATGCGGCGACTCACCGATCTGTTCGAGCAGGCGCGCTTCTCCGCCCACTCCATTACCGAGGACATGCGCGCCGACGCGGTCGGCTCCCTCGCCGCGCTCCGCGACGAGCTCACGGTGGTGGTCTCACAGAGGGCCGCGCCCGATGCAGAGGGGGACAACGCATGACCGGGTGGGTCGCCGTGGGCATCGTCTTCGGACTCGCCCTGATTCTCCTGGGACTGCAGCACCTCACCCGAACGCTGCGCGCGACCCCGATGGACACACTGCATCCCGGGCCATTGATCCAGCGCCCCGACGCCGTCGCCACCGCAGCGCCCCCTCCGTCGCTGAGCATCACCGAACAACTCGTGGAGGACGCCAGCTTCAGCAACGCCGTTGCGCAGCACCGTCTCTGGCCCCTGATCGCTCGCCTGGCCCGAGAGCGTGGGGTCAACGCTCGAGACCTGCGACCCCCCTCCGGCGACACGCGGACCTGGCTGGCTGACATGATTCGAGTGCTCGAAAAAGCAGACTGACGGACAACACGGTGTTTGCGGGAACCCCGAGGTGGGACATTGCGTCTAGGCAGGGGTGGCAATGAGCGAGATCGAGGCTTCCTCCCCGTCCGAAGGGGTCGCTGACCCGGTCGGGCGCGTCCCAGCAGAGGAGTCCGCGGACGGCGGCCACAACTTCAGCACCTTCTATCAGGCGACCTGGAACGACGTCGCCGCAGCACTCACACTCGCCCTGGGCAGCGACCAACTCGCGACCGATGCCGCCGCGGAGGGCTTCGTCCGCGCCTACGAACGCTGGTCGACGGTGTCACAGATGTCCAACCCGTCGGGGTGGGTGTATCGGGTGAGCCTCAACTGGGCTCGGTCGTGGATTCGGCGCCGAAGTACCGAGCGCCGCCGCCAGGAGCGCCTGCGAGACGGGACCATCGACGATCTGCCCGATCCCGATCTCGAACGGGCGCTCGCCACCCTGTCACCGCAACAGCGCGACGTGGTGATCCTTCGCTTCTTCCTCGGCCTCACCGTGCTCGAGACCGCCGATGCCCTCGGCGTGGCAGCGGGAACCGTCAAGAGTCGGCTCTCACGTGCTCTGCGAGATCTCCACCACGAACTCACAGACACCTCGCAGGAGGTCCCACGGCGATGATCGGTACGCCCTCGGACGACGACGACCCACGTTTGAGCGAACGGCTGCGACGGCAGGCCGGAAGCTTCGACCTCCCGCGCCCCGATGAGATCGAGCTGGGCCGCCGTTCCGCCAAGCGCCGACGCACCCGAGCAGGGGCCTTCGGCGCAGCACTTCTCGCACTCGGCGTCGCAGGTGGAGCGACCTTCGTGACGCTGGCGGAGGACGACGGCACCAATCGAGTGCAGGTCGCTTCCCCCGACGGCGCGGACAAGGCAGCAGACGAGACCATCGAGGGCGACGACCGGGCGCGGGGCGGGGGCGGGCTGGGGTTTGGCT
>CAYUBX010000068.1:0-10013 GCA_964443165.1 uncultured Acidimicrobiales bacterium | reverse complement strand
GCGGCCTCCGGCGATACGTGGCCATACGAGGTTGCCCGTGCTGTTGCCCATCGAATGCGCGTACTCGCACATCACGATCGGTCGTTCGTCGTCGATCGTGGCGAGCCGGCGGAGATCGTCGACGGAGGGATACATCGGGGCGATGAGCTCCACGGCGGGGTCGTGGTCGGCGGGGTGATAGTGGCGTGGTCGCGAGGGGTCCTTCTGGGCAATCGCGCCCGCGGCCTCCTCCAGCCCAGGACCCCAACCGCACTCGTTTCCGAGACTCCAGGCGATCACTGATGCGTGGTTGCGGTCGCGTGCGACCATCCGTTCGCCGCGCGCGACGAGCTGAGCGGTCCACGCTGGGTCGTTGGGGAGCTGATCCCACACACCGTGGCTCTCGCTGTTGGCTTCGCCCACGACGTACATGCCGAGCTCATCGCACAGTTCGAGAAAGCGGCGGCGGTTGGGGTAGTGGGCCGTGCGAACCGCGTTGATGTTGTGTTGCTTCATCAGGACCAGGTCGCGTCGCATCGAGTCGTCGTCGACGGCCTTGCCCCTGTCGGGGTCGTGGTCATGACGGTTGACGCCGCGAATCTCCGTCGGCGTGCCGTTGACGAGTAGATCGCCGTTCTCGACGCGAACGTCCCGGAACCCGACCCGGATCTCGCGGCTGTCCGTGACCCGATCGCTCGGGTCGTGGAGGTCGACGGTCACCGTGTGGAGGTAGGGGTCCTCGGCGAACCACCGCCGGACCGGTCCCATCTGGTGGTGGAGCGACGCGGTTTGGTCCTCGATCCCCACGGTCTGATCGACGAGGTCTGTCGCCGTTGGGGTCGAGCACCGGATGCGAACGCGGTGCCCATCCGACTCGCCGCCGATGCGGGCGCGGAGCCGCAGAGTGCCGTTGACCGCTGTGCGATCGAACGGGGTCTCGACCTCGACATCTGCGATATGCACAGCTGGCCGACGCCAAAGCCACACCGGCCGGTGGATCCCGGAGAGCCACCAGTGATCCTGATCTTCGAGATAGCTCGACGCGCTCCACCTCATCACACGGGCCACGAGGAGGTTGTCGCCGGGATGCAGGGCGGGGGTGAGGTCGAACGTCGCGTCCAGGCGGCTGTCGGTCGACGCTCCGACGAACTGGCCGTTGCACCACAGATCGAACGCGCTGTCGACGCCCTCGAAGGTGACCAGGTGCTGGTCGTCGAGCGCCAGCATCGCCTCGCCCATGTCGAAGGCGACCCGGTACACACCCGTTGGGTTGTCGTCGGGGACCCGTGGCGGGTCGGCCGGCCAGGGGTACTGAACGTTGGTGTACATGGGGCGGTCGGCCGCGCCGGCGGGGGTGAGCTGCCAGTTGGACGGAACGTCGATGGTCGACCAGCCGGCCGTCTCGCCGTCGGTCGTCGACCAGCTGCGATCGAACGCCTCGGGGCGACTCAGCAGTCGGAAGGTCCAGCCTCGATCCAGCGGGTGGGCCTCCGGAGGTGGGCCGAGGGCTGACATCGGGAGCCGGTTGATGTGGACGATGTCGGGATCGAGCCACCACTGCGCGGGAGGGGAGTCGGCCACGCCCGCATGGTACGGGTCTCGACCCGTCCGCAGGCTCGCCCCACCGTCGAAGGTGTCAGCTACCGATCAGGTCCCGGACCTCGTGCTTCAGCACCTTGCCCATGGCGTTGCGGGGCAGCGAGTCCACCCAGATCACGTCTTTGGGGTGCTTGAAGCGAGCGAGCCGGCCCTCGAACGCCGAGAGAACTGCGTCGGCCGTCACCTCGTCGCTGCCGCGGACCGCGACGACCACGGGGACCTCTCCCCATCGCTCATCGGGTCGTCCGACGACGGTGGACTCCACCACACCGGCCACATCCCCGAGGACGTTCTCCAACTCGGCGGGGTAGATGTTCTCGCCACCCGAGATGACCACGTCCTTCTTCCGGTCGTCGATGTGGAACCAACCCCCATCGTCGGTGTGGCCCACATCGCCGGTGCGGAACCAGCCCTCGGCGAGCGCTTCGGCAGTCGCGGTCGGGTTGCGCCAGTATTCGCGCAACACGTTGGGCCCGCGGACCCACAGTTCGCCGGCGGCCCCCTGGGGGACGTCGTTCCCGTCATCGTCGACCACCCGCACCTCGCACGTCGTCGACGGCTTCCCGCACGATCCCGGATGCTCGGCCGCCAGATCGGCGCGCAGGTGGATGGCGGTCGGGGCGGTCTCCGTCGACCCGTACACCTGCCCGACCGGAATACCTCTGTCGAAGTAGGGGCGGGTCACGGCATCGGGAACCGTTGACGATCCGGTCATGAGACCGGTGAGCGAGCCGAACTCCGTCGGCTCGAATCGGGGGTGCTGGCTCACCGCGACGAGGGTCGCAGGGACGAGCAGCGACCATGTGGGCTGCCACCGTTCCACGTCCTCGAGGAAGAGCCCGGGGTCGAAAGCGCGGTGGATCAGGACGGCGGCGCCGGCATGGAGAGCCGGGAGGGTCTGGATGTTGAGACCGCCCACGTGGAACAGAGGCAGCAGGGTCAGAACACGATCGGTCGACACCAGATCATGGGCGTGCGCCCCGTTGACCGCGTTGGCCCACATGGCCGCCTGGTCGAGGAGCGCGCCCTTGGGGCGTCCCGTCGTTCCCGACGTGTACGCCAGCAGCACGGGATCGTCGCGATCGCCGACGCGCGGAGCGTCCGCTGTCCCGACGAGATGAGCGCCGTCATCGACGATTGCCACCCGACGCTCTCCGGCGGCCGCTTCCGCATGATCGGCGAAGCCGGGATCGCACAGCACGATCGTAGGATCGGCGTCGTCGAGGATCCATGCGTGCTCTGCGGCGGTGAGCCGGCTGTTGAGCGGGAGGAAGATCGCGCCGAGCCGTGAGCAGGCGAGGATGAGTTCGATCGCGGTCGGCCGGTTGGGCCCGAGCCACGCCACCCGGTCCCCCGAGGTGACCCCTGCCCCGTGCAACCACGACGCGGTGGCCTCGACATCGTCGGCAAGTTCGGCGTACGTCCGCCGAGCTCCCTCGAACTCGAGCGCGAGCGCGTTCGGGCGATGCTGTGCCCAGCGGTCGATCCAGGACGCGAGGTCCCTGCCCAGAGTCGCGGAGGGCGCCATCCGGTTCTAGGCGAGATCGCCCTGCAGGACGCCCTCGATGACGACGGCGTTGCCGTCCAGTTCGACGGTGTGGTTCCGCATGGGGAGATCGAAGTGTCCGAGCGTGTGGCGCCCCGCGTGCTCGTTGGCACCGGTCGAGTAGAGGAAGTTGCCTGCGAAGGCGCGCTGCTCGGTGCCGTTGGTCTGGCTCTTGTCGTAGAGCGGGAGCGTGTCCCACCGGGCGCCGGGGTTCATGCCCCAGCCGACGTGGCTGGCGGCGTACGCCTCGGCATCGCCCCAGGCGTCGGTGTAGCTGCGGAAGAGAGCGGCATCGGTGCCGTCACCGCCGACGTCGACCACGTAGTCGTTCTCGATCGTCAGGGTCATCGGCGACTCGACGTAGCGCTTGAACGTGAGGTTCATGTCGCCCCGGTCCATCACGATCGTGCCGTTGACGGTGCCCGCCTTCGGGAAGGCGAGGCACAGCCCGCCCGGCCAGTGGCTAATGGTTCCCGGGCGAGTCGTGTAGCCCCAGCCGCCGCCACAGGGCGCCTCGCTCACATCGACGGTGAGATCGGTACCGGCTGCGGAGGTGACCCGCATCTCCTTCGCCCCGATCAACGCCTTGATGCCCACCTTCACCTTCGGCTCGAGATCTGCGGACGGAGCCAGTCGTTCGAGTGCTTCGGGGTGCTCGTTGCTGACCATCAAGATGCGCGAGCCCTCACCGAGGATCTGGGGCAGCTCGGGGGCGTGGAGGAGCCCTTCCACAGTGCAGTCGACGACGAAGTCCACAGCTCCGAGAGCCGCGATCACCGCGGCGTTTCCTGCGATCGCGTCCGACGCGCCCGTGCTGCGTACCGGGACCGGCGCGGTCTGGCGTGGCGTGGGCACCACGACGTGGATCGGCGTCACGCCGAGTCGGTCGAGCGCCAACTCCGCCAGGTTGACGTTGACGGCCCTCGACTGGGTCTCCGACAGAATCGCCGCGGTTTGCCCCTTCTCGACCGCGCACAGGCCGAAGACTTCGGCGAAGCAGTCGATCCATTTGCCTTCGATGCGTTCGACCAACATCACGGCCTCCTCAAGTTCCCCAACGACGGTAGTGCCGCGATGGCCGCGTTCGTCAGCCGGTGTCGGGGTTGGCGGCTGCGACGTCCTCGAAGCGATCCAGCTTGCGCAGGTCGGGGACGGCGATCGCGAACGTGAGGACCACGACGATCGTGGCCACCCCGGCGATGATGATCGCCGGTTGGAGTCCGAACCATTCGGCGGTGATGCCGGATTCGAACGCCCCGAGTTCGTTCGACGCGCCGATGAAAACGGCCTCGACCGCGAGCACGCGGCCACGCAACGAGTCGGGCGTGGCCAGCGGCACGATGGTTGCCCGGACGAACACGCTGATCATGTCCGCCGCTGCGAGTCCGGCGAAGAGCGCGATGGTCAGCACCAGGTTGCGGCTGAACCCCACGGCGATCGTCAGGAGCCCGAACACGGCGACGGCCTGGAGCAGGCGCGGGCCCACGCGACGGTTGATCGGTCGGCGGGCGAGTGCATACGCGGTGGCTGCGGCTCCCAGGCCACCGGCCGAGCGCATCCAGAAGGCGGCGCTCTCGCTGGCCCCGAGCAGCTCCTCGGAGATCGCAGGTGCCAGGGCGATCACACCCCCGAGCAGTACGGCGAACAGATCGAGGCCGATCGCGGCGAGCAGCAACGGCGTCCGTCGAACCAGGCGGAGGCCTTCGAACGCGACGCGCAGGCCGCGGCGTTGCTCCGGAGGGTCGACGTCGCCGCGGATCTCGACCCCGCTGATGGCGAGGGCGGCGAAGAGGTTGAGTGCCGCGATGGCGACGAACGCCCACTGCGCGCCCAGCCCGTAGATCGCCGACGCCAGCAGGGGTGCCACGACCGTGGACGCCTGCCACGCGAACGACAGCATCGGGATCAGCCGGGGGAGCTCGTCGCGCGCGACCACGTTGGCGGGGAGCGCCCGGGTGGGCGGGTTCACGAAGCCGCGTGCGGTGCCATAGCAGAGGGTCAGCGCGAAGATCGGCCACACGGCCGTCCGGCCGCTCGCTGCGTAGACCGCGATGGCCACGGCGATCGCGGCCTCGGCCACATAGGCGATCGCTGCCATCTTCCTGCGGTCGAGTCGATCAGCGAGTGTTCCCGCCCAGGGGGCCAGCGCAAACGTCGGAGCGAACTCAGCGAGGCCGACCAGGCCGAGATCGAGCTCGCGGCCCGTGATGCCGAACACGAACACGCCGTTGGCGATCGCCAGCGTGACCGCGCCCGAGTTGCCGGCCGCACGAGAGAGAAGGAGTCGACGGACGGAGGGGCGACGCAGCAGGTCCTTCAGGTCATCAGCGCTGTCCCCATCGGCGGTGTTGCCCCGCGGATCGCTCACTCGGCACCGCGTGGATCGAGCGGTCCGCCGTGGAGGTGAGTGGAGTCGTTGTAGCGGTGGCACACCCAGCGTCGCCCGCGATCGCCGCCGCGCAGGATCTCGAGTTCGGTGATGGACGTCACCACGGTGGGGAGGTCGACGATCTGCTGGTTGGGGGCCAACCCGAAGGCCACAGCCATCGCCGAGCTGATGACCCCGCCGTGGCAGCCGACGAAGATCGTCGCGCCGCGATGGCTCTCGGCGATGTCCGACAGCGCCGTCGCGACCCGGTGCCGGAAGCCGGCCCGAGTGTCCCCTCCGGGGACGAACGGGCGATAGGGGTCCTGCTCGGCGATGCTGAAGGCGCCGTAGGTCTCGCGGACCTGCTCCCAGGTGAGTCCGTCTGCTTCGCCGAGCCGGAACTCCTCGAGCTCGGGATGAGTGTGGATGTCGAGATCCCCGAGCGCGGGCAGCACGATCTCGGTGGTCTCCCTCGCACGGGGGAGGGGACTGCTGTACGCGACATCGATGGCCGGCTCGGCTCCCGCGGCGAACCGATCGCGCAGTGCGGCGGCCTGAGCGCGACCGTGAGTCGACAGGCCGCTGCAGGTCTCGGGGCCACCGACCACGCCGTCCACCATGACCTGGCTCTCGCCATGGCGAACCAGGAGGAAGCGGGCGACCAGCTCGGTCTCGGCAGCGGACATCGAGGCGTCATCTTCGCACTCATCGCCTAGCCTCGTGCGGCGAAGCGGGGCCGAGCGGCTCGGTCGTTCGATGGAGAGCAGATGGCGGGAACTGTCGAGGTCGAGGTGGACGCGGGCGAGGTGGGCTTCGACTCCTCCCGCCTCGATCGGATCGGTGCCCACCTCCATCGCTACGTCGATGACGGCCGGCTCCCCGGGACGTACGTCCTCGTGACCCGTGGCGGCAAGATCGCTTACCTCGACATGTACGGCATGCGCGACATGGAACGTGCAGCGCCCGTCACCAACGACACGGTGTACCGCATCTACTCGATGTCGAAGCCGATCACCTCGATCGCTGCGATGCAGTTGTACGAGCAGGGCCACTTCCATCTGAAGGACCCGATCTCGCGGTGGATCCCGAGCTTCGCGGACGCGCGGGTGTTCGCGTCCGGCAACGCGATGGCCTACCAGACCCGCGAGCCGGCCCGGGAGATCAACGTCCACGATCTCTTCACCCACATGAGCGGCCTCACGTACGACTTCCACATGGCCAACTTCGTGGACGAGCTGTACCGCAAGAACGGCTTCAACTGGGGTGCACCGGGCGACCTCCAGGAGACGTGCGACGCGCTCGCGTCACTTCCTCTGCTCTTCGACCCGGGGACGGAGTGGAACTACAGCTACAGCACCGACGTGCTGGGTCACCTGGTCGAGGTGATCAGCGGGATGAGCCTCGCCGACTACTTCGACGAGCACATCCTCGGACCGCTCGGCATGGCCGACACGTCGTTCCAGGTGTCAGATGAACAGGCCGAGCGGTTCGCCGCGAACTACCGGCCTTCGAGCCGCGACAAGACCGCCAAGCTCCTCGACGACCCCGAGACTTCTCCGTACCTTCGCTCGCCGAAGATTCTGTCGGGAGGCGGCGGCCTCGTCTCCACGATGCACGACTACCACCACTTCACCCAGGCGTTGCGCGGCGGCGGTGCCCTGGGCGGCGCGCGAATCATCGGTCGCAAGACCCTTGAGTACATGGCCACCAATCACCTGCCCGGTGGAGTGGATCTCACGGCCTTCGGTCGTGCCTTGTTCTCTGAGGCCGCGTTCGACGGCGTGGGATTCGGGCTGGGGTTCTCGGTGGTGATCGATCCGGCGAAGGCTCAGGTCCTGTCACAGCGGGGTGAGTTCGCGTGGGGTGGAGCGGCGTCGACTGCGTTCTGGATCGATCCGGTGGAGGACATCACGGTGGTGTTCCTCACCCAACTGCTCCCGTCGAGCACTCATCCGATCCGGCCCGAGCTGAAGGCCCTCGTGTACCAAGCCCTCGTGTGACCGAGGACGGGCTGCCCGGTGGGACCCCGGTGATCACCGAGCCGCGCATGAACTGGCGCGCCATGGTGGTGGTGCTCATCGTCGTGATCGTCGCCTCATCCGGTCCCTGAGAGATCTCGTCGCCTCGCTTGGCGGGAGCATCGAGGTCCTCTCGGCATGACCCCGTTGGGGCCGTCAGCACGCGAGACTCCGGTGTCGAACGCGCCGCGGACGGAGGATCTTTCATGAGCGACCCTTTCATCGACGTGGACGCCGTCGGGCAGGCCGAGCTGGTGCGGCGAGGCGAGGTCAGTGCCGCGGAGTTGGTGGAGGCTGCGATCGACCGGATCGAGCGGCTCAACCCCGAGCTCAACGCCGTGATCATGACCCGGTACGACGAGGCGCGAGCCGAGGCGGCGGGCGACTTGCCGGACGGTCCGCTCCGGGGGGTGCCGTTCCTCCTGAAGGACATTGGAGCGACGCAGGCGGGCACGCCCAATCACTTCGCCAACCGGGCCCTCAAGGCGGCCGGCCACATGTCCGAGGGCGACACCGTGCTCGGAGCGCGATTCAGGGATGCAGGTCTCGTCACCCTGGGCAAGACCAACCTGCCGGAGCTCGGCACCGTGCCCGTCACCCAGTCCAAGGCCTACGGTCCCGCTCGCAATCCGTGGGATCCCGAGCGTTCACCGGCCGGTTCGTCCGGTGGTGCTGCGGCCGCTGTGGCCTCCGGCATGGTGGCCGTGGCGCACGCCAACGACGGTGGCGGCTCCACCCGGCTCCCCGCCGGCTGGAACGGTCTCGTCGGGCTCAAGACCACCCGGGGTCGGCAGCCGACACCGACGTCGGGAAGCCGCCTGGTGTCAGAGCTCGTCGTGTCGCGCACCGTTCGTGACACGGCCGCTGTTCTCGACGCGACACACGGCCACACGTCTGGTGACCTGTATCACCTGCCCGCACCCGAACGCCCTTATGCCGACGAGGTCGGCGCGGAGCTGCCGGGATCGCTTCGCATCGGCCTCCTCGTGGAGGGCGGGGAGTACGAGATCGACCCCGAGTGCGTGCGGGCCGCCGAGGTCGCGGCCGAGCTGCTCGAGAGCTGGGGCCACTCGGTCGAGCCTGTCGGCGGCGACGTCGTGTTCGGTGGTGACGGTCGGGTCAACGGGCAGCTCTGGATGGCAGGGATCCGCCATCGGGTGAACATGCTCGGAGAATCGCTCGGCAGGCCGCTCACCCAGGACGAGGTGGATCCGTACAACTGGGCCGCAGCGGACCGCGGATCCTCGCTGACCGCGGCGGAACTCTTCGCCGCGCAGGACCGCCAGCAGGTCTGGTCTGCGGGCGTGTGCGAGTGGATGGATCGCTTCGACCTCCTCGTCACCCCCACTGCCGGGACGCCGCCGCTCCGAATCGACGAGGTCGAGCCGGATCCCGACGTGCCGTGGCGGATCGGCCGGCTCTACGGCCAGATCGGTCGCTTCACCTTGCCCTTCAACGTGACCGGTCACCCCGCCATTTCCGTTCCGGTGCACTGGACGGATAACGGGCTTCCCGTGGGGACGCAGTTCGTCGCCGGTATGGGGCGCGAAGACCTGCTTCTGCGCGCGGCCGCGATGTGTGAGCAGGAGCGTCCGTGGAGCGACCGCCGCCCGTTGGTGTGGGACGGCTTGAGGAGAACCCACCGCCCAGCGCGACGGACGAGGTGGCGCTGGGAGACACTCCCGAGGCATCCATCGAGCGTCGGGCGGCCTCGTCGCGCCTGACTCGCCGCGGAATGCGGATGCGCCGGCGGCGTCGACGCAGGCGGCTGGTCCTGAGCATCGTCGGGGGGCTGTTCCTGCTCTGGGTGATCGGCGCGGCCTACAGCGCGTACGTCGGCGTGCGCGAGGCAAGGGCCGCCCGGTCGGAGATCCAGACTGCCCGCGACAGCCTCGACCCTGCCACCGCCGACTTCGATGAACTCGCCGGCCAGCTCGCAAGCGCCACCGCTCGCCTGGATCGGGCAGGCCGGGCGCTCGGATCGCCGTTTCTCCTGCCGTTCCGCGGGGTGCCGTTCGTGTCGAGCCAGCTCGACTCGGCGAGTAGCCTGGTCGAAGGCGGCGAGGCAGCGGGTCGATCGCTCCTGATGGCGGTCGAGGCTCTCAACGGCGCTCTCGACGAGCTGGACGCTGGGGCAGACGTCCCCACCGTGATGAACCGACTCGACGCCGTGTTCGAGAAGGCGCAAGGAGAGCTTCTCGAGGTCAACCTCGGCCCGAGCAGCGGCTTGTTGGCGACGCTGGCGCAAAACCGGGACCTGCTGGCCGCGGAGATCAACGTCGCTCTCGATTCCCTCGAGGACGGCCGACGGCTCGCGCGAGGTGCGGGTGGATTCTTCACCGACGGTCGCTATCTCGTCTTGGCAGCTAACCCCTCCGAGATGCGTCTCGGGATGGGGATGATTCTCCAGGTCGGCATCTTGACGACGGCCGCGGACGGGTCCTTGTCCTTGGACCGGTTTCGATCGGTGAGTCTCGTGACGCCCGAACCGGGAACCGTGCGG
>CAYUBX010000067.1:0-10099 GCA_964443165.1 uncultured Acidimicrobiales bacterium | reverse complement strand
GACATGGTGATCACGTTCATGAACTCGGCGAGGAAGAACAGGGCGAACCGGATCGACGAGTACTCGGTGTGGAAGCCGCCGACGAGCTCCTGCTCCGCCTCGACGAGGTCGAACGGCGGGCGGTTGAGCTCGGCGGTGGCCGCGATCAGGAACACAACGAACGGAACCACGCCAGACGACACGAGGAACCAGGTGTCGATACCGCCGGCCTGACGGGCCACGATGCCGTGGGTCGACAGCGTGCCGGCGAGCAGCACGACCACGACGGTGGCCATCCCGAGCGCCGCCTCATAGGAGATCGCCTGCGCCGACGCGCGCACCGAACCGATGAGCGGGTACTTCGATCCCGACGACCAGCCGGCGAGCATCACGCCGTAGACCGCCACCGACGACATCGCGAGCAACAGGAGGATGCCGATCGGTGGGTCGGCGACCTGGAGGAAGGTGTTCTTGCCGAAGATCGACACCATGCCGGTGGGACCGTCGACATCTTCGAACACGCCGCCCACCGGGACGATCGCGAACGACAAGAACGCGGTGACCGCGGAGATGTAGGGCGCCAGGCGGAAGACCAGGGGATCGGCGTTCTCGGGGCGAAGATCCTCTTTGAAGAAGAACTTCACACCGTCGGCGAAGGTCTGCAGGAGACCCCAGGGACCCGCCACGTTGGGGCCGATGCGGTTCTGCATATCGGAGATGAGCTTCCGCTCGAACCACACCATGAACATGGTGGCGACGAGCAGGAACGCGAAGGCCATGAGGACCTTCAAGCCCATCACCGCGACGTCGCCCCAATCGACGCCGTCGACGAAGAGAGGATCGCCGCTCATGATCTCGTCTCCAGCCGCACGTCGGTCACCGGTTGGCTCGCGTCGATCAGCGCGCCGGTGGCTGTGCCGGGCTGGTTGAAGGGCACGGATGCGGTTCCGCGAGGCACGCCGTCATCCGCGACCACCGACAACACGAGCGTGGTCCGGGTCGAGGTGACGTTGACCCGATCACCCTCGGCGACTCCGAGGCGCTCGATGTCCGTCGGGTTCATCGAGATGGCGGCCTCGTCTGCGAGATGCCCCAGCGAGGCCGAGTTCTGGATCGCGGTCCCGGCATCCCACATCTTTCGACCGGCGACCAGGCGCAGCGCGTAGCTGTCGACCGCGGGAGCGGCGCCGGGCTCGGCGAGAGCGAGCTCGATGGACGAACCGCTGACGAGAATGCCGTCCTGCGCGTCGGGATCGGAGATCGCCTCGACCGTGCAGGCCGAGTGGCTCGGCGCCACCGAGGTGGCTTCGCGCCAGATGTCCTCCGCGGACGTGACACCGAGATCGCCACCGAGGCGCCAGGCGAGCTCGGCTGCGATCATCCAGTCGTCACGAGCCGAGCCGGGGGCGGTGACCTTCTGCCCGAGGCGGCTCACCCTGCCTTCGAGGTTGGTGGTGGTGCCGCCCTTCTCGCCATACGTCGAGGCGGCGAGAACGATGTCGGCGCGGCGGACCGATGCGGTGGCGAAGCAATCCACCGCAACCACCGTGCGAGCACCGGCGAGGCCTCGCTCCGCGAGATCGTGATCGGGGAAGTCGACCAACGGGTCTGCGCCGAGGAGGATGAGTGTGTCGATCCGACCGGCCGCTGCGGCCTCGAGGATCCCGGCCGTGTCGAGTCCACACTCGCTCGGCACCGAGCCCCACGCGTCGGCGTAGGCAGCGCGACCGGCGTCGAGGCTCACCCGGCCCGGAAGAACACCAGGTGCCAGACCCATGTCGATGGCACCGCGGACGTTTCCGCGAGCCAGGGCCGGCAGGAAGGTGGCGTTGGGGAGCTGCGACCGAACAACTGCTGTCGCATCGACCGCGGCCTGCGCTGACTCGGCCGCCGATCCACGACCGACGATGGCCACGACCGACCCATTCCGAAGCTGATCGGCGAGCGGGTCGTCGGAACCGAGGAGCGCGGAGAGTTCGGATGCTGCTTCGCCCGGGCGGGCCAGGATCGTGCGGTGCGCGTACGACGAGACGCCCGTCTCGGTCGGAACGATCTGCACGATCTTCGTACCGTTGCGAGCCGCGGCCCGCAGACGAAGGTGAAGGATCGGCAGCGACTCCTTGAGATCGGGGCCGATCACCAGCGCAACGTCGGCCGAGCAGGCGTCGTCGATGGTGGCGCCCGGGAGTCCGAGCACGAGATCGGCCGGAAGCCCGTCACCGAGCTGAGCGTCGACGCTGTCCGTCCCGATGACGCCCTTGGCGAGCTTGGCCCAGGCATAAGCGTCCTCATTGGTGAGGCGGGCACCGCCGATCACCGCGACGCCTCCGTCGCGGCCCTCCTGGATCGCGCTCGCCGCTGCCGTGAGAGCAGTGCCCCAGTCGGTGCCGATGAGCTGCTGGTCGTCGGCCGGATCCCGCACGAGCGGTGTCCCGAGGCGAGCGTCGCTGTTGACGGCCTCGAAGTCGAAACGGCCCTTGTCGCAGAGCCACCCGTGGTTGACCGGATCGATGTCGACGCCGAGGTAGCGGACGAGCTCGTTGCGCGACGACTGCACGGCGACCCGGCAACCCACCGAGCAACTCGTGCAGGTGGACTCGACCTGCTCGAGGTCCCACGGTCGCGCCTTGAAGCGATACGGGGCAGCGGTGAGCGCACCCACCGGGCAGATCTGAACGGTGTTGCCCGAGAAGTAAGAGCTGAAGGGCTCATCGGGGAAGGTGAGGACCTGGGTCTCGTTGCCCCGCTCGGTGAAGTGGATCAGGGCGTCGCCAGCCACCTCGTCTGCGAAGCGGGTGCACCGGTCGCACAGGATGCAACGCTCACGGTCGAGGTGCACCAGATCGCTGATCGGGATCGGCTTTTCGTAATGGCGCTTCTCCTCGACGAAGCGCGATTCGCCGGGGCCGTAGGCGACCGTCTGGTCCTGCAACGGGCACTCGCCGCCCTTGTCGCAGACCGGGCAGTCGAGCGGGTGGTTGACGAGCAGCAGTTCCAGCACGCCTTCCTGCGCTCGCTTGG
Organism: uncultured Acidimicrobiales bacterium; assembly: GCA_964443165.1. Taxonomy (GTDB): domain Bacteria; phylum Actinomycetota; class Acidimicrobiia; order Acidimicrobiales; family Poriferisodalaceae; genus JAYPWI01. Next base: position 7,099 of record CAYUBX010000067.1, on the reverse strand, counting down.
TGGCCTCGGACTCGGTGTCCACCGACATGCCGTCGGACACCGGGACCATGCACGAGGGCTGCAGCATCGGGCCGCGCCCCGTGTCGATGTCGACCAGACACATGCGGCACATGCCCACCGGCGACATCCGCGGGTGGTAGCAGAAATGCGGAATGTGAACGCCTGCTCGCTCCGCCGCAGCGATCACCATCTCGCCCGGCTGAGCCTCCACCTCGGTGCCGTCGATCGTGACGCTGACGGCGCTGGGGGCCTGGGTCGCGTCAGACATTGATCGCCACTTCCACCCAGTTGTGGTCCTCGTTGCCCTCGACCCTGGCCTCGAACTCCTCGCGGAAGAGCGTGATTGCAGAGTGCACCGGGGCGAACGCGGACGGGCCGACGAAACAGATCGTGGTCATGCGATACGGGAACGGCGATGGCTCGATGCCCTTCGACGGAACCGCCGCGTGGGGGAAGTCCCCCGGGCAGATCGTCTCGCCGACCTCGATCAGCAGCTCGAGATCGCGAGGCGTGCCGGTGCCGGCGACGACCCGGCGCAGGATCTGCTCCAGCCAGGTGCCGCCCTCACGGCACGGCACGCACTTGCCGCAGCTCTCGTGGGCGTAGAACTTCGTGAGCGTGAGCGCCGCCGCAGGGATGTCGGTCGTCTCGTCCATCACCATGATCGCGCCGGACCCGAGCATCGAACCCTGCGGACCGACCTCGCTGGCCTCGAAGGGAAGGTCGAGTTGGTCGGGGGTGAACCAGGGTGCGGAGCCTCCACCTGGCACAAACGCCTTGAGCTCATTGTCGTCGCGGATGCCGCCACACATGTCGTCGCCGTAGAGGAGATCACGGAACGTCGTGGTGCCGTTGGTGATCTCGTAGACGCCGGGCCGCTTGACGTGTCCGCTGACCGCCACCATCCGGGTACCGGGCGAGCTCTCCGTTCCGATGGCCGTGAAGGCCTCAGCGCCCCGGTCGAGGATGAACGGCAGGTTCGACAGCGTCTCGACGTTGTTGACGATCGTGGGCTGGCCGTAGAGCCCGATCGACGCCGGGAAGTACGGCGGCTTGAGGCGCGGCATCCCGCGGTTGCCCTCGAGGCTCTCGATCAGTGCCGTCTCCTCGCCCACCACGTAGGCACCAGCTCCCCAGTGGAGAACGATGTCGACGCTGAAGTCGGTGCCGAGGATGTTCTTGCCGACGTATCCGGCCGCATAGGCGTCGTTGAGGGCCTGGGCGACCCGCTCCTGCGCGACCGCCATCTCACCGCGGATGTAGAGAAAGCACTGGCTGAGCCCGACCGCGTAACAGGCGATCAGACACCCTTCGATCAGCTGGTGCGGATCGAGCTCCATGAGGAGCCGGTCCTTGTAGGTGCCGGGCTCGGACTCGTCGCCGTTGACCACCAGGTAACGAGGCCACACGCCCGGCGGGCAGAAGCCCCACTTGACGCCGGCCGGGAACCCGGCCCCGCCGCGTCCCAGCAGCGTCGCGCTGCGGACCTCACCGTGGACGTCCTCGGGCGAGCGATCGAGCGCCTAGCGCAGGCCCTGGTACCCGCCGGTGGCCTCGTATCGCTCGAGGGTGTAGCCGTCCTCGTAGTCGAAGCGCGCGGTCACGATGCGCGGATGGTCGTTCTTGATGAACCCCGGCGCGTGCGGGATCTCTTCACCACGCAGGGCCATCAGCCGGCCTCCTCGGTCGCGAACCAGCTGGGGGGTGTGGTCACCGACTCGGGCGCCTCGGCCCCCACGGCCCGGTCGGCGGGGATGTGCTGACGGGTGCGGGCGAGGACGCCGTGGACAGGGACCTCGCTCTCGAGGTTCCCGGCCGCCAGATCGTCGATCAGCTGATCGAGGTCGGCGGGAGACACTCGGTACTTGTGCCGGTAGTTGACCTGTAGGCATGGCGCCTCGGTGCACGCGGCCTGACACTCCGCCGACTCGATCGTGAACATGCCGTCGGACGTTGTGCCGCCGGCCTTGATGCCGAGACGCTTCTCCGCGTGGTGCAGCAGCTCACCGGCGCCCATGAGCGCGCAGCTCATCGTGGAGCAGACGTTGATGACGTAGGTGCCCACCTCGTGGCGCTTGAACATCTCGTAGAACGAGCAGGTGCCGAGGACCTCGGCTGAGGTGGTGCCCACCAGCTCCGCGATCTGCGCCATCGCTGGCTCGCTGACCCAGCCCGCCTGTTCCTGCGCGAGATGGAGCAGCGGAATCATCGCCGAACGGGGCTTCGGGTACCGCCCGATGATCTCCTGCGCGAGTTCGAGGTTCTCGTCGGTGAAGAAGCTCATCGGTCCACTTCTCCCATGATGGGGTCGATGGAGCTGATCACCGCGATGGCGTCGGCCAACAGACCGCCGCTCATCATGTGGGGAAGGGTCTGCAGGTTCACGAAGCTCGGCGCGCGAATGTGCATCCGCTGCGGTGAGGGCGACCCGTCGGACACGATGTAGCAGCCCAGCTCGCCCCGGGGTGACTCGACCGATGCGTAGACCTCGCCCGGCGGCACCTTGTAGCCCTCGGTGAAGATCTTGAAGTGGTGGATCAGCGCTTCCATCGATTCATCGATGCGAGCACGAGGCGGCGGGGTGACCTTGCGGTCCTCCGCCCGGTAGGGGCCGTCGGGGACCATGTCGAGACACTGCTCGACGATGCGCATCGATTCGCGGATCTCGTTGAGCCGGATCGCGTACCGGTCGAACGTGTCGCCGTACGTGCCAACCACGATGTCGAAATCGACCTCGTCGTATGCCAGGTAGGGCATCGCCCGGCGAAGGTCCCAGGCGTAGCCGGTCGAGCGGAGCAGCGGACCGGTGGCCCCGAGGGCCAGTGCTTCTTCGGTCGTGAGGACCCCGATGCCCTGAGTGCGCTCCCGCCAGATCGGCTGCCCGGTCATGAGGGTGTCGAACTCTTCGAGCCGCTCGGGCAGGACCGCAAGGATCTTCTCGATGTCGGATTGCCATCCATCGGGAAGGTCGGCCGCCACCCCACCGGGACGGATGTAGTTGTGGTTCATCCGCAGGCCGGTGACCTTCTCGAAGAACCGAAGGATCTCCTCGCGCTCACGCCAGCCGTAGATCATCACGCCGACCGCGCCAAGATCCATGCCGTTGGTGGCGAGGAAGAGGAGGTGGCTCGACATCCGGTTGAGCTCGTTCATGAGCATCCGGATCCAGGTGGCCCGCGCGGGGATCTCGACCTCGAGCAACTGCTCCACGGCGAGCGAGTACGCCAGCTCGGTGAAGAGCGGTGCGGCGTAGTCCATGCGGGTGACGTTGGTCGGTCCCTGGAGAAAGGTGAGGTCCTCGGCCGTCTTCTCCATGCCCGTGTGGAGGTATCCGATGACCGGCTTGCTGCGCAGAACCGTCTCGCCCTGGAGCTCCATGGTGATGCGCAGCACGCCGTGGGTAGATGGGTGCTGCGGCCCCATGTTGATGATCATCCGCTCGTCGTCGGGATCGACGACTCCCTCGGAGGCACGACCTTCGGCTTCCGCTTCGCTGATGCGAAGTACCGCCTCGTGGTTGCGGATGCGGTCGAGCCCGCTGGAGGTCGCCGTCATCGTCCCTCCACCGCCGTGAACTGCACGGGGATCCGCCCCATCGCGAAGTCCTTGCGGAGCGGATGCCCCTCCCAGTCCTCGGGGAGAAGGATCCGCGTGGGGTCGGGATGCTCATCGAAGCTGATCCCGAACATGTCCATGGTCTCGCGCTCCATGGCCTCCGCACCGGGGTGGACGTCGGTGATGGTGGCGAGCGTGGCGTCGTCCTGTGGCACCTGGACCCGGACGCGGATCCGCCGACGGCCGTCCAGATCGAGGAGGTTCACCGCGACCTCGAACCGCTCGGGTTCGACGGCGGCAGGGAGGACGCGCACCTCGTTGCCGAGGTAGTCGACCCCCGTGAGATCGACGCACATGCGGTAGCCCTCGTCGACGAGCGCCGCGATCAGCTCGCGATATCCATCGCGATCGGGATGCAGCACGGTCTGGCCGAAGCTGTCCGATACGGGGACACCGTGGAGAAGTTCCACCGTGGGGGTCCCGGCTGTCTCTTCGCCGCCGTCGGCAGATTCTGGATCTTCGGTGGTCTCGTCAGCCATCACCGCCGCCTGTGCGGATGATCACCGGTTCGGGCTGCGCGTCGGGGGCGTGCTCGTGGCCCAGTTCGATACCCGCTCCCCCGCCTGTCTCCTTCCGGCGCTCGGTGAGCTCACCGGTGCGGATCTTCTCGTGGAGAGCGAGGATCGCATGAAGCAGCGTCTCGGGACCCGGGGGGCAGCCCGGTGCGTAGACGTCGACGGGCACCACCTGGTCGACGCCCTGGACGATCGCGTAGTTGTTGAACATGCCGCCGCTCGAGGCACACACGCCCATGCTGATGACCCACTTGGGTTCCATCATCTGGTCGTAGATCTGGCGGAGCACCGGAGCCATCTTCTGGCTCACCCGGCCAGCGACGATCATGAGGTCGGCCTGACGCGGCGACGCCCGGAAGGTCTCCATGCCGTAGCGCGCCATGTCGTAGTGCGCCGTACCGGTGGCCATCATCTCGATCGCACAGCACGCAAGACCGAACGTCGCCGGCATCAGACTGCGCCGGCGTGCCCACTTCACGAGCTCCTCAATCGGCGCCGTGATGATGTTGTGACCGAGCCCGGCGAGACCGTCGTCGCCGAGACCCAGCTTGTGCTTGAGATCGGTCAGATCCGCCATCAGGCTGTGCCTTTGCTCACTGCGCTGCCTGTCGCTTGCTGGTTGCGCTGCGCCACTTCGTGGCCCTGCTCGCCAGATGCTTCAGCGGCAAGGGGCGCCACCGGCAGGCGGCCCTCGAGGCCGACCTTGCGGATCGTGGAGGTCGTGGTGCGCTCGGGACTCTGCGCTGGCGTGAGGTGCTTGCGCCCCGGGCCCCAGTTGAGGCCGCCCATCGCGAGCTCGTACACGAACGACAGGAAGAAGATGCCGGCGAAGATCACCATGGCGATCAGCCCGAACAGGCCGAGTTCGTCGTTCGCGACCGCCCATGGGTAGAGGAACACGATCTCGATGTCGAACATGATGAACAGCATCGCCACCAGGTAGAACTTCACCGGGAAGCGCTCGGGGATCTCGGCCTGATCGACGATGCCGCACTCGTACGCCGAGCGCTTGGCGCCGGTGGAGCGCTCGGGGGCCAGCAGCCGCGAGGCGATGATGCTGAGCAGGACGAAGAGGATCCCGAGGACGCCGAGTGTCAGGACGGGCAGGTACTGCTCCATGTCATTCCCCCCTGCCCGACGCCGAAATCAAGCTCCGGCGGCCTCTCGTACGGCCCACACCGCCTGGTCGCGACGGTGGAGGTGGTAGCAGCCGAGAGCGAAGAGCAACCCGGAGAAGATCGTCACCAGCGCCGGCCGCAGACGGAGGGTTCCCTGATCCCGGTAGAGCACCACCGACAGGGTGGCCGACGCCGGGTCGACCGCGGTCTGCGGAAGGATGACCTGCCCGTCGTCGTCGAGAAGGTTCGGGTTCACCTCGACGGCTGGCACGTTGGCCTGCAGCTGCACCACTGCGTAATGCGGGCGCCCACGGCTGGGGATGAAGTACTGGGTGAACGCGTTGTCCGGAATGCCGAGCGGTCGGTAGCGCTCGCCCCCCGTTTCGAGGACTCGGTGCACCGTGTACTGGGTGGTCCTCTGGAAGCGGCAGGAGTTGACCGGCTCGAGGCGACGAACATCGTCGTCGGCGCAAACGATGTGACTGTCCGCGGCGGACAGCGCGTCCGGTTCGACCACGACCTCCCAGTCCTCCGGGACGGCGGTGAGATCGTTGGACAGCTGCAGCACCTCCTCGATCGGCACCGCTGCGGGATCGGTGGCCACGTGCGACACCTGCCAGGTGGGGATCTGGCCGCTCCAGCCGATGCCGAAGACCCACCAGATGACACCCATCAGGAAGTTCCACGACCACAGGCCCGTCCACGCGACGAGGAAGCCGAGGCGAAGACCCAGGTTGGTGGCGAGCAGCATGTACACCGACCCGCAGAGCACGAGGATGCTGACCAGGACCGCGAGGTAGCCCGTGAGGGTGGGGTCCCAGCCGACGACTGCCAGAAGGCTCACTGTCCATCCTCCGCGGGCTCAGGCTCCGTGAAGAGCTCGGCGAACTCGACCGTCGATTGCTCCGACGGGTCGAGGCTGCGCTCGTAGTCGACGATGGCCCAGATCTCGTCCTCGGTGAGGATCTTGCCGAAGCCGGGCATGCCGTAGTTGCCCAGGCGGGTGTTCTGATCGCCGTAGGGGACGTTGTCGTCCGCGCCGTTGGCGATGAAGGACACCTGGTCCTCGGGATCGGCGAACAATCGATGCAGGCTCAGGCTGTTGAGCGCCGGTCCGTAGCGACCCGACCCCGGCGGACCAGGAAGGACCTCGATCAGCCCGCCGCTGTTGGGGAGCTCTGCGTCTCCGCGTCCCGGCCACCGTGGGGTGTGACAGCGAGCGCAGTGCAGCTCGAACAGCACCTGACCCTCGGACTTGCTCGGGTCGGCGGCCATCGCGATTTCTTTGGCCGTGAGAGCGCGTGCGGTCGCTTCCTCGTCGGTCAGGCGTTCGCGCCACAACCAGGCGACGAGGTCATCAATGGCCTGATCGTTGAGCGGGCCGCCGCCATCGAGGCCCCATGCGGGCATCACACCGCGGCCGTAGACCAGGATGTTCCGCACCTCGATGACCTCATCGAGTGCCGACGCGCCGGTGTCGAAGCGCTGGAACACCGTGTTAAGTGCCGGGCCGCGCCAGCTGGTGTTCACGATGAACGAGTCGCGATCGGTGAACTGGTTGCCGATGTCGAGGGTGATAGCAGCGAAGTTGGCGCCACCGAGGTCGGCACCGTGGCACTCGAGGCAACCGAGCTCCTCGGCGCGTCCTTCGCCACGCTCAGCTGCGCGCTCGGCGAAACCGACCTCAGCGCCGGAGCGACGGCCGCCCTCGCGCAGCCAGTAGATCGGAAGGACCAGGGCGATGATGAGCAACATGAGCACGCCCCATGCCTGCACCATCTCCAGGCGGCTGCCCTCGAGTTCTTCGTCGTCGGGAAGCGCCCCGCGGGTGGGCGCCAGCTCGTTTTCGCG